>JADHNQ010000051.1 GCA_016779425.1 Pseudomonadales bacterium
CTGGCCTCCATGTCGCCACCAAAGTACAAATCGGTCGCGGTGCCAAATTCGCCCATGACATTGTCTGTGGAAAATTCTAGACGAGAGGTTTTCTCGGTACGCATTGCGCGCAGTGCCGGCGAGTGGGCGCGATTCAAAAACACCGTATCGGTCTCTGCGGCCTTCACGATGGCGTTTTTCCAGTTTGCGTGCACTGGCGATTCTGCCGCGGATACCATGCGCGTGCCCATCTGCACTGCTTCCGCGCCAAGAGCAAAGGCAGCGGCCATGGTGCCGCCGTCCAGGAAGCCGCCCGCCGCAATAATGGGTACATCGACCTTCGAGCGCACCAAGGGCAACAGCACCATGCTGGCGACGTCCTGGGGGTTTTTGAAGCCGCCGCCTTCGCCGCCTTCAACAATCAAACCATCGACACCACATTCAACGGCCTTGAGTGCTGCGCTCAAGCTTGGCACTACGTGAAAAACCGTTAAGCCCGCACTTTTTAGCTGATCGGTATAACGCGCAGGATTACCCGCCGATGTCGTCACGAATTTGACCCCCTGATCGATAATGAACTGCACAATGTCAGGGTCTCGAACAAAGGCTTGAGCGACGTTCACCCCAAAGGGTTTGTCGGTAAGCTGCCGCATCTTCAAAATTTCTTCACGGATCGCGTCCAGTTCGCCAGACGACGTTTCGATGATGCCGAGGCCGCCGGCATTGGATACGGCTGAAGCCAGTTGCGAGCGCGCAATCCAGCCCATGGGTGCCTGCACGATGGGCGTTTCGACACCAAGCAGCTTCGTGATGCGGTTGTTAAATTCCATGTGGCCTCCAAGGGTAAAGCGTCAGTTTAAGACACCGCGCAGTATTACTCACCCAGCGCGGCGATCAGCTCCACTCACGTCGCATAATCAATTTCTCCTAATTCTGAGGTCATTTGTTACGTTGCCCGCTGGAACATTTATTTTATGAGGCCAGCGCTATTCGAGGATCAGCGTGCAGCGCGTTAACGCATCACACCCCGATACACCATTTTCAGCCCCGCCCGCATATCGTTGTGGATGGATTTCACCGCCTGTCGGGGCGCAGCATCGGCCCCCGTGGAAACGCTTGCCATAGGTACATTGATCACCAAGGATGCCATACCGTGCACCGCAGACCAGACCAGTCCGCCAAGTGTTGCGACATCGTGATCTAAGTCTTGGCTGTGCTTCATTTCAGCGAGGGTCGCGTCGAGCACCGCATAGGAGCTCGCCGCGGCTTCCTGTAGCTCCTTGGACGTTGAAAAGTCTCCAAGTACTGCGCCGAACATGAGCTGATAGTGCACGGGAAATTCCTGGGCGAATCCCACATAGGTGGTGCCCAGTTCGATAAAGCGCTCCTCAATGTCCGAATTCGACTCACTTGTTTCAGTAAGCCGCCCTGTGAGCTCTTCGAAGCCCTCAATTGCAATACCTGCGAGCAAGGTTTGTTTATCAGGAAAGTGACGGAACGGCGCAGTTGGCGACACACCAGCCTGCCGAGCCAGAGATCGAAGGCTCAGCTTTTCGACCCCAGCCCGAGCGATTTCTGCGACTGCAAGGGAGACAAGTGCGCTGCGCAGCTCGCCGTGATGATATTTCGATCTGCTTTTCACATCACACCTGCATCTGTGTCGTTACCCTGCCAAGGTACCACAATGTGAGCATTGCTTACATTAAAGGCTCTATCTAAACTTTTGCATCGATTGGACTTTCAACGAGTAACGTTATGCGCAGCTTTTTCTTCATCGCTTCGGCCCTTATTCGACCACCTTTGTGGGCTGGCATGCTCCTGTTGATTGCTACGCCTCTGTCCTTTGCCGAGCTCACTGTTTCTTACGTTACCGTGACGCCCCAGGCAGAGTTTGCAACCAATCGCGTTTACGCGGGTACCAGCCGGGCGGCGCGGCGCGCGGAGCTCGGCTTTAAACGGGGCGGCGAAGTCGCGACGGTTATGGTGGACTTAGGCGATTCCGTTGCGGCAGGTCAGCTGCTGGCCCAACTCGACACCCGCGCGTTGGCGTCAGATTTACGTAGGGCGCAATCTGAAGAAGTACTGGCTGCAGCAAACCGGCGGTCTGCCAGCGCTCAAACAGAACTTGCTGCTAACACCGAACGCCGGGTGCGAGCGCTACGAGCTAACGGCAATGTGTCACAACAAGCCTTTGACGAAGCCCATTTGCAGTACCGGGCCAGCCGTGCCCAGTTGGAGGTCGCACAAGCATCTCTTGGCCGCGCGCAGGCTGCCGTCGAGGCCATGGAAGTTGCCTTGTCCGAAGCCGAGATTCGCGCGCCCTTTGGTGGCGTCATTCAAGCACGCCATGTCGACGAGGGCTCGCAAATCGGCCCCGGCGCACCGGCTTTGAGTCTGGTAGAAACGAGCAGGCGTGAAGCCCATATCGGCATTCCTGAGAGTGCGGTTACCAGCCTGACTGTTGGCGATGCCTATACCATTAACTGGCAAAACGTCTCAGCCAGTGCACAGCTGCGAAGTCTTTTGCCTGAGGTGAATCCCAACACGCGCACAGTAACGGCAATCTTTACGGTAACTGATAAACGCATTCCACTGGGTGCAGTGGTCGAGCTTTCGCTGCGTCAGCACGTGCCTGGCAACGGTTTTTGGGTCCCCCTCGAAGCCCTCGCCGCCATGGATCGTGGGCTGTGGGGCGTCTTCATCATCGACGCCGAAAACACAGTGCAACAGCGTTTGGTTGAGATTGTGCATAACGAGGGCGACCGCGCCTTCGTGCGTGGCCTGCTCTCAACCAGTGATCGCGTCGTTGCCACCGGTACACAGCGCATCGTCGCCGGTCAGCGGGTGATACCGATAGCTGCGCAGATGACCATCAGTGCGCGCTAACCTTTTTTATACCAATCCTCGCGTCAGCGCCTTACTGGTGCTGTTCATCGTAGTTCTTGGCGGAGCAGCATTCGCCGGACTCGCGCGCCAAGAAGATCCGAAGATGGCCGAGCGCTACGCAATGGTTGTGACCTTCTTGCCTGGTGCAACCGCGCAGCGCATGGAAACCCTAATCAGCGAACCGATCGAGACGGCCCTGCGAGAAATTCCAGATATTAAGGAGCTGAATTCCAGTTCCAAGGCTGGTCAATCCGTCGTCGGTATCGAGCTTTATGAGTCTGTTGCTGACGCCCAGACCGACAACGTCTGGTCGCAAGTTCGCGACATATTGGGTGATACCGTGCCCATGTTGCCCCCTGGCACGGTAGAACCAGAGCTGGAGGTGAATCAACCCATTGCGTCGACGATTATCGTTGCCATCAGTTGGCAGCATCCTTCAGAACCGCAAATGAGTATTTTGTCTCGCGTAGCGGAATCCCTGCGCATCAACCTCGCCAACACACCGGGCACGGAAATCGCTGAGACCTGGGGCGAAGCCGAAGAAGAAATACGTGTCGCCGTTGACCCCTTCAAACTCGCGACAAGCGGTATGAACGCAGCGCGAGTTGCCTCGGCGATCGCCAGCGCTGATACCAAGATACCCGCTGGCCGACTGCGCTCGGGTACGAGCGACATGCTGGTCGAGGTACAGGCCGATCTGAAATCAACAGAGCGCATCGCTCGCATTCCCCTTGCAGTCAATGCGAACAGTCAAACCCTGCGGGTATCTGATATTGCCACGGTCAGCAAAACCGCCCTCGACCCACCCCGCAGCTTGGCTTTTCATGGCGATAAGCAGGTGATATTCGTCAACGCCAAAATGCAGCCTGGACTGCAAATCGAACCCTGGACCAGGGCGGCGCGGGCGACGGTAGACAAGCTGCAGGCCAGCCTGCCAGACGGTATTGCGCTTGATGTTGTGTACATGCAGAACACCTATACCGGCGAACGTATGGTGTCGCTGGGCACCAACCTCGTGTTCGCGCTGATCTTAGTGCTGCTGGTGCTGATTTGGATGATGGGCGTGCGTTCGGCGCTGACGGTAGGCATCGCGCTGCCCCTGTCTGCCGCCATGGTGCTGATTGGCATGATGTATCTGGACATTCCTCTGCACCAAATGTCCGTTACCGGTCTGATCATTTCTCTAGGGCTGTTAATCGATAACGCCATCGTCGTGGTTGAAGACTACAAGCTCAAACGACAGCGCGGGGCATCTGTTGGCGAGGCCATTGATCGATCCATTAAACATCTTTGGATTCCTCTGGGCGCGTCTACTGCTACCACCGTTTTCGCCTTCATGCCCATCGCGCTCGCGCCGGGGGGTGTTGGCGATTTCACCGGCACTCTGGGCGTTACCGTGGCGCTATCCGTGGCAAGTTCATTCTTTTTGGCGATGACCGTCATACCCGCCTTCGCCGGTTATATTGAGGAACGTTGGCCATCTCGCGGCGGTGGTCGTTGGTGGCAGCAAGGCTTTTCAAACCCAGGGCTTAATCAGTGGTATCGCAAAACACTTCAGGTTGCCGTTGCACGCCCGATGATCGGGGTCGGGGTGGCCTTGGTCATGCCGTTCATTGGCTTCGCTCTGTCGCCTACATTAACCAATCAGTTTTTCCCGGCGGTTGATCGCAATCAGTTTCAAATTCAAATCTCGCTGCCCAGCCAGGCGTCGATATGGGAAACCCGCGACAGCGTTTTTCGTGCGGACAATATTCTGCGCAGTTATCCCAACGTTACCGATACGTTTTGGACCATTGGTGAAGGTGCGCCGCGGGTCTACTACAACGTAGTCTCGCTTAACGAGCGAGTGCCGAGCTTTGCTGCAGGGTGGGTCAATACCGCCTCGGCAGAAGACACCGAAAAAGTGCTGAAGACCCTGCAGGACGACTTGTCCCTTGCACTGCCCGAGGCCGAGGTGCTCGCCATTCCCTTTGAGCAGGGCCCACCGACCAACGCGCCGATAGAGCTGCGCATTATCGGTCCTGACTTGGCAGTGCTGCGTACCGAAGCGCAACGACTGAGAGCCATAGTCGCCGGCATACCCAAGGTCACTTTCGTACGCGCCACCCTCTCAACGGCGGAGCCCAAGCTCGCCTTTGCCCCCCGGGAGAACACGGCAGCCGCCAGCGGCATCAGCACTGGCCAATTGGCCCAGAATATTAACGCGCTTCTCAGCGGACAAAGTGCCGGCACGGTGCTGGAGGGCAACCGACAAATTCCTGTGCGCGTGCAGCTCGCCGACCGCTACCGCAACGACATGGCGGATCTAACCACCCTGCCCATGCTGGCGTTAGGCGGCGACGGCATTCCCTTGGAAGAGCTGGGCGAGTGGCAGCTACAGCCAACGGCTTCGGCCATTGATCGTCGCCAGGGAGAACGGCTAAGTACCGTGCAGGCATTCCTACAGCCCTTTACCCTGCCGGACAGCGTCATGGGCGATATTCAAAAAGCACTAGCGCAGCAAGGTTACGAACCGCCTCCTGGCTACCGCCTTAGCGTTGGCGGGGTTGCTGAAGAGAGCGCGGAATCAATCGGCAATATCGTGTCGGTATTCATCTTTTTCGCCCTGGCCATGACCGCAGTGGTTATTTTGTCCTTGAACTCTTTTCGTCAAGCAGGGCTTATCGGCATTGTCGCGATTTTGAGCTTCGGCCTTGCCCTGCTGGGTTTGCGTATTTTCAGCTACCCCTTTGGCTACATGGCGCTGATCGGCGCGCTGGGCATGATGGGCTTAGCCATTAACGGGGCCATCATCGTACTGTCTGCTCTTAAAGCCAACGAGGCAGCAAGCACAGGCGACACAGAAGCCGTGGTCGATGTGGTCGTCGACGCCTCTCGGCATATCGTTTCGACGACGCTGACCACCATTGGTGGCTTCATACCGCTGATTGTCAATGGTGGGAAATTCTGGCCGCCCTTGGCGACGGCCATTGCAGGCGGTGTGGCGGGTTCAGCGATCATCGCCCTGTATTTTATTCCCGCCAGCTACGCGGCAATCCAGCGAAAGCAGAGGCGCAAGCTTGCTGCTAAACAGGCTGTGAGTGACGCCGAGCCCAGTTACGCCTGATCTGCTCGGCAAAATACCTGCTCGCCACCCACCCAAGTTTCCAGCACCTGAATACTGCCGAGAGTTTCAGGGGCAACCGTCAGCGGGTCTTTGTCCAGCACGACGAAGTCAGCGAATTTACTTACTTCGAGACTGCCTACTTCATGATCGGAGTGACACTGCCAGGCAGCGTCTAGGGTCATGGCTCGCAGCGCGGCCGCAGCGGGCACACGCTCTTCGGGCGAGAGCAGCTCATCGCTGCGCCACATGTTTCTGACCACGGCGTTTTCCATGCAGCGCAGAGGATTCATCTCGGTCACCGGATCATCGGAATGCAGGCTCCAGCGAATACCCTTGTCTTCACAGGCGCCAGTGCGATCAAGCTTAGACGCTTTCTCTAGTCCAAAGATGTCGTTAACGAAGGCCTTACCCCAGTAATGCACGTGGCCAATCAAAAAACTCGGGGAAAGCCCCAGTTCCGCCATTTTTTCAATCTGCTCGTCGTGCAGAATGCTGCAGTGCTCGATTCGGCAGCGCCGTGCGGCAGGGTTCAATCCCTTCGCCTTTGCCTTGGCAAACGCATCTAACGCTCGATCTATGGCTGCATCGCCATTCGCGTGCACGCAAACAGCCCAGCCCTGACGCAGACGCTTCTCAACAGCTTGGTCGAGTTCGTCTTTTTCGATATAGGCCATGCCGCGGGCGTTTTCGCCTTCTATCCCGATAAAGGCCTCGCGCTGCAGGCCTGTACGACCTTGGTTGGAACCGTCAGAAACAATCTTCCAGCCGGTACGGCGCACCCACTCATCACCCTCGCCCCACTGCAGGCCAATCTCGTCCCAGCGGTCGGCCATGGCTTGCCCGACGCTGTAGCGAAAGCGTGCGGTCATGCGACCGCTATCGCGCATGCTCTGGTAGACGTCGAGTTCTTTTACGCCTTGGAACATGCCGGTGCCCTGATCTGCCAGCAGGGTAATACCCACGGCGTTAGCTTGGCCGAGCACACTTAGACAGCCTTCCGCGATGTTGCCGTTTTTCAGTTTCGTGTTGTGGCGCACAACGAGGGCCATGGCTGGGCCGGCCTTGAGTACACCATTCGGATTGCCCGCCGCATCCCTACCGATTTCCGCATTTTGCGGATCAGGCGTGCTGGCATCGATACCCGCCAACTCCAGGGCCACGGTATTACAGTAGCCAAGATGCAGCGAAGCGTTATACACAAAGACAGGGTGCTCGGTGCTGACGCCATCCAGCAGGTCACGGGTGAGGTAATCCGGCCCCTGCTGCAGGGATGGATCGAATTGGCGACCCACCACCCATTCGCCCTTGGGTGTTGCCGCCGCATCCTTGGCAAGCTGCCCTAGGGCGGCCTCGGTGGTTTCGAAGCGATTAGGCCCGATGTTCGAGAACTCATGCATCATCGCCAGCGGTGGGAGGTGCATATGCGGTTCTACGAAGCCCGGCACCACTACCTTGCCCTTTAGATCTAATGCCGACACCCCTTGCCCTGCGTCTGGCGCGTCCTCGAGTCGACCCACCCAAGCGATACGGCCCTCCTCGACCAGCATGGCCTCAGCAACCGGTGCTGCGGCATTCATGGTGATGATATGGGCACCGGTCACCAGCATGGGAGGTGGGGCGAGTCGGTCTGGCCTGCTGGGAGTGCGCTTAGCCTGTTCGGCCAGATCGACCTTGGCTAGCCGCAGGGTTTCGGCAAAAACATTTGCGCAACAAGGACAAGCAAATGGGTCGGCGCTGTGATGCTTGGGCACGCAATGATCTAACGCGCCAGGCAACTCAGGCTTGCCTGGAAGAGTGTCAAAAGATTGGCCTCGCGTATTGTCGAGCATGAGTGCCCCTCCGGCTATGTGATCGAAAAGATTCTACGGACAAAAAAAGGGATGTTGTTCCCAACATCCCTTGTTCGGCTCTGTTGAGCGACCCAAAGATTCCCGCCAGGACTAGCCCGCTGACTCACTACGCAGCGAAGGCAGCTGGTAGCCCTTTGACTCCAAATCAGCGCGAACAACCTTCTTGTCCATCTTGCCGGTTGACGTCAACGGGATTGCATCGACAAAGAGGACTTCATCAGGCAGCTGCCACTTGGCGAATGCGGTTTCACAGTGCTGCAAGATCGTTTGTTCGCTTACCTCTTTGCCAGCATCCAAAATAACCAGCGCTACCGGACGCTCATCCCACTTGGGGTGAGGTTGGGCGACAACGCAGGCCTGGGCGACACCTTCGACGCCAACAATGTGATTTTCTAGATCCACCGACGAGATCCATTCGCCACCACTTTTCACCAGGTCTTTCGAGCGGTCGGCGATGATCAAATATTCCTCTGGGTCAATCTTGCCCACGTCACCGGTGATCAGCCAGCCGTCGTGGAACTTGTCCGGCTGCGGGTTGTTGAAATACTCGGAACAAATCCAAGGTCCGCGCACCAATATCTCACCGACGGTTTCCCCGTCATGTGGCAGACGATTGAATTCCTCATCAAAAATGTCGAGCTCAAGACCGGGCATCAGCTGCCCCGCCTTCGCAACATTCTCGAATTGCTCATCCTCAGACAACGCCAGCTGGGAGCGCTTCATGACGCGCCGCGACAGTGTCGCTAGGGGTGAAGTTTCCGTCATGCCCCAGCCTTGAATCATTTCAACGTCCAGCTCGTCCCAGAACCAACGAATGAGTGACGGCGGCGGAGAGCTACCGCCGCAGGTCAGACGCGAAAGCGCCGACAGGTCGTAGGCATCGGGATTCGCCTCGTACAGGCCTTTCACGCCCTGCCAAATGGTTGGCACACCAGCAGACAGGGTGACCTTTTCCGCGACCATTAAATCAAGCAATCTCGCTGGATCCATAAAACGGTGCGGCATGACCTGCTTACAGCCCAGCATTAGGGCCGACCAGGGTATGCCCCAGCCCATGGCGTGAAACATGGGCACGATGCCACAGACGGTGTCGGTACCTGTCAGACCCATGGAGTCGGTCATACATTGCGTCAGTGTGTGCAGGTACTGGGAACGGTGCTCGTATTCCACGCCCTTGGGGTTGCCTGTGGTACCACTGGTGTAGCACAAGCCCATGGGAGAATTCTCGTCGATTTGCGGCCAATCAAAATGAGTGGGTTGACCTTCGATGAACGCTTCATAGTCCACCGCGTCTGGCAGATCTGTGGACCAGCCCTCGAATCCTTCCTCCGTGGCGACGACCACTTTGCGCACGCACGGTATCTTGCCGTTCAATACTTCCAGCAGTGGCAGCACGTCTGCATCAACAATGATAATCTGATCTTCAGCGTGATTGATGATGTATTCGAGATCCTTCGGCGACAGACGCACGTTTAACGTATGCAGTACTGCGCCCATGCCCGCGACTGCATGATAAGCCTCTAAGTGGCGCGAGCCATTCCACATAAAGGTGCCGACTCGATCACCAACCTTGATTCCTGCGCCTGCCAAGGCGTGGGCAAGCTGATGGGCGCGATCACGGGTTTCTCGATAGGTCTGACGGCGCACGCCGGTTTCCGTCAGGGTAACAATCTCTTCGTTAGGCGCGACGGTCGCGCCGCGGTCCAGAATATTGGACATCAATAAGGGCGTATGTTGCATCGCCATAGTGCGTTTCTCCTCCGCAAACTCTTCCTCTTGTGTGACCGAAAGTCTATCACCGCGATTTCAGCGGACATAGCGATAGTGCCCGGTCTCACTCTGCCCGGGCCGCCGACACCATCAATTCGCGAAGTGCGTTATGCTCCTTGCCAGGCACATGATTCGGCTTATTCAGCTCGAACGATCTACAGGTTGCCCGAAGATTGGGGGAAGCATCAGTAACAATAATGAAAGCTCGGGCAGAAGCTGGTTTTACGGCTGGGTAGTCGTGCTGGTTTCCGCCTTGTTGGGGTTCTTGGGCACCGGGTTTTACTCCTACTCGAGGGGTTTGTTTTTACCTCATCTTGCACAAACCCTCGATGACGGTAACCGCTTCAGTATTTCCATGGGATTTTCTTGCGCGGTTATTACCGGTGCGCTGATCGCCCCCTATTTGGGCCGATACTTAGATCACGGATCACCCAGAAAGGTTGTGCTTTATGGCGTAGCCATTGTGTCGGCCTCCTATGTGCTGCTGGCCTACGTTTCCAACCTCGTGCAGTTTTATTTTGTAGTCAGCGTTTGCATGGGCCTGGGCATGGCGACCATGGGAGGCCAAGTCTGGCATCGCTCGGTCATGAATTGGTTTGATCACTGGCGCGGTCGCGCCATTGCTTTTGCAGTTATGGGAGCGTCTGTTGCTGGCATCGTCATGCCACCATTGGTGAACGCCATGATCGAGGCGATCGACTGGCGCAACGCCTACCTCGTGTTTGGCGCCACCACGGCCTTGGCACTGTTCCCAGCGGTCTATTTCTTCATGCGTGATCGGCCTGAGGAAATTGGCGAAGTGCGCGACGGACAGCAATACGTCGATGACAACCCCGAAGAGATGGTCAACATCGCTGAAGACAGTGTGCTTTGGTCTACCCGGGCCATGCTGACTCACCGAGGCTTCTGGGCAATCAGCGTCATATTCGGCGCGATGTTCTGTGTCTTTGCCGCGGTCATGCTGCACTTATTTTCGCACCTGCAAGACATAGGACTGAATGGGGAAACCGCCGCCTTCGTGCTGTCGATGACGGCCCTGTTCGCGGCCTTGGGCAAGCCCGTTGTTGGTTGGCTCTCCGACTTCTTGGGGGCACGTGTCAGTATATGGCTGGCTCTCATATGCCAAGGATTGGCGCTGTTGCTATTTAGCATGGCCAGTTCAACCGTCGCGGCGATGCTGGCAGGTTGTCTTTATGGCTTTGGCTATTCGGGTATGTCGCCCCTGCGCACCTTTGCCATTTCCAGCACTCTGGGCAGTCGGTCCTTTGGCGCCGCAGCAGGTCTCCTTCGATTCGTAGAGATGCCATGGGCGC
>JADHNQ010000052.1 GCA_016779425.1 Pseudomonadales bacterium
AATACACAATTGGTCAGGGTGTCGTGAGTATGCGTGTTCGTGCAATGGCCATTGCAGTCCTGCTGTTCGTCGTCAACCTGATTGGCTACGGTTTTGGCCCGCTGTTCATTGGCGCAATCTCCGATATTTTCTTTAGCAACGGCGTTGTCGAACTTGGCGTGGCAGTAGATGAGCTCACTCGAAACCAGTGCCATCCTAGCGCGATCGCAGAGCTCAGCGACAATCTGCAGAGTGTCTGTAGTGAGGTGTACTCCCAAAGCTTGCAGTCAGCCATGGTCATCATGGCGTCACTATATGCCGCTGGTTCACTGTTCTTCCTGCTTACCTGGCCTCGCCTTGACAAAGATATGGTCGATCGGAACCCAAGCTAAAAGAGGAATGACCGATCATTTGGCGCGATTTTGTCTAAGGAACCGCGCTTATTCGGACAAGTTAGGGACGGGGTCGGAACAACGCGACTTCGTTCGAACGGTATTTCAGCCCCAACGACATAACTGCAGAGTTAATTGAGATTTTCTCGAATACTGACGCACAACCAGCAGTTGGGGAACGCGTCTTAGAATCGCCGGTCAATCTGTGATTCCTGGAACTGCTCACGATTGAACACGTTACCGTTCTTGAAGATCTCAACGATTATTTCAAAATCGAGTTCGAATCTAGAGAACATAATCTAGATACCGGCAACTACATTGCTGGCTTCAACACTGTCTCAGAGGCATCAGTGCGGGTCTACTGTCTGCTTCACCCGCCCAGCCAACCAACTTCGCAGAGCAGCCGGCCCTGCGTTCTATCACACTGGACGGCGCAGCTCTGGCGCTAGGCCCTCGCCCATCATGTCGATGAAATTCTCTGCGTAAAACGCATCTTGCGCCGAGGCGGAAACGCCCGCCAATGTTTCACCAAAACGCTTCAGCGGATTACGGCCTCCTTCCACATGGGGATAATCCGTCGAGAACAAACACATTTCTTCATGAGAGTTTTCGATAATCCAGCCACTGTCTTCGTGGGGATAGGGGGTAACACGTAACTGGCGGCGGGCAATCTCCGAGGGTTTGTCTGACAGCTTTTGCAGCCGCTCCTCGTTTTTCACAAAGGCATGGGCAGCAGAATCGAGATTCCTTAGCCAGCCCGGTAGCCATGACGCGCCTAGCTCGATCGCACCCCACTTCAGCCGAGGAAACTTGTCGAAGATGCCGTCGATAATGAGCGCTGCCAGAGTCTGCTGTACCGAAGTGGAAATCGGCAGGTAAGTAATAGAGGTAAAGTTTGCATCACCACCGTGAAAATCTGGCACTGCCGGCAGGCCATTCACCTTGTAAGTTAGGTCTAGTTTCTCTTCCCCGCCCACGTGAAACAGTATCGGCAGACCCGCTTCTTGGGCCATCGCCCAGACCGGAAACAAACCAATATGGCTAGGGCTGTGGTTTTGCGGGCACCATGAAGGAATCATCAGTGCCTTGGCGCCCATCTCGATGGCGGCTCTGGTGGTTCTTTCGGCTTGATCAAAATCTTCTAGCGGTATGTAGGCTGTGGCGAGCAAACGCTTATCTACGCTGCAGAAGTCCGTCATCATGCGATTGTGCGCAGTCGCTGCGCCGTAGCACAGGTCCATCTCGCCAGACTGGTCAAAACCAAAGTTGCCCAAGCAGAAGGTGGTGAACACCAACTGACTGGCCACCCCGATATGATCGATGGCCGCCGGGCGGTCATCCTTAAGGAAGGCTCCCTGCGCATCATAATTTTTGCGCAGCATGATGTTCTCGCCCGCCGCTGCGCGAAAAATCTCGTCCTCTTGTCGCTTCTGGGCTTCTTCCACGGCAAGTCTGTTGCCAACGCGCACACCGAGATTGGGGTGCTCTAAAAATCGGCCAAGCAACGATTTTTCGAAATACGGATTCAGACAATCTGACATCTCCATGAGGTGACTGTCAGCGTCATGAACGAGACGATCTTCAATATAAGGCATCAGCTTTTCCCTCCCTTCACTCGCAATGATGGTAGCGCCGTCACAGTGCACAAAAAAGCCCCAATACAAGACGCTTGTCGAGCAGGGCTGCAGGGTTGCAGCCCTGCTGGGCAATATTCTGAGTTCTATAGAAAGCTGACCAAGCCGATTTTTGGTCTGCAGCGTTCCTTGTCTTCAAGATCGCGGTATAGTTTGCTGCGACTTCTCGAGGACGCGAAGGATCCCAAGAAGCGTCATGATAGATCGTTGAGAAACCCCCGCTCCGACAATAAGCAAAATAAGGTGAAGCTATGAAAACAATAACCACATTTCTCGCAGCCACTCTGGCAATTGGTGCCAGCAGCATGGCAATCGCATCCGACGATGAGGCCGTCACCATTGGCGGTGTCGCCATGGAAAACTCATCCACCAGCACGGCGTTCGAGGCGGTGAAAAAGAAGCTCGGCAAATGGGAGGGTCAGATGACTCAATCCATCACCGGTGCAGTCTTCGATGTTTCCTACGAGTACAGGCTAACTTCCGGTGGCAACACAATTACGGAAACCATTATTGAAGACGGCGTAGAAATGCTGTCCACCTATACCGACCAAAATGGTGAACTGGTGGTTAAGCATTACTGTGCTCTCGGCACGGAACCAGTCTTCAAGGTGGCCGAGGTATCTGATGCCAGCATGAGCATTGCGCTTGACCAAGAAAGCAGCGGTCTGCACAAGGAACACCATAGCTTTGTCACGGACATGAAATGGACCATGGATGCGAGCGACCCCAACGCCATGGTGTTCGAAAACTCCGTACTTCTAGATGGCGAGATCACCAATAACCGCGCGGAACTAAAGCGCAGCATGTAGCGCAAGCGACTAGCGCCTAGCTAAACAAGGTCTTCGCCCGTAGCCCCGGCACCCCGCCGGGGCATCGCCCCAATCGCATAGTCGCTTCACTAATAGCTCTCGCCATCGTCACGAGGCGTAAAAATACGAGCCATCTCATCCGGTGACGGCGTTGGTAGCGGCTCGCGAGACAGCATTTGGTCAAAGCGGTCGCGCAACATGTCATCCCATGCTGGGTGCGGCAAAATATAGAAAATGCCTTTTTTGATCGCCTCAAAGACAATGTCTGCAATTTCCGACGGTTGCTTCCCGCGCCTGAGCAGCTGCGATACGGGAGAAATACCTGACTCATCCAGTGAGACGTCCTGGTGTGTCAAATAACCAGGGCGGTTGCGCTCGGACTTGTCGATATTCGTATCAACGAAACCAGGACATAGGGCCGATACAGATACGTTCGCACCGCGCGCCAGCAAATCGTTTCTGGCGGCCTCTGTGAGCGCCATAACGGCGTGCTTACTCACGCCATACGTGCCGGATCCTGGCAACAAACCGGCGAGAGAGACCGTGGTCATTAAGTGAGATTCTTCGCCGTGCTCAACCATATGCGGGATGAACGTTTGAAAGCCGTGCAGCACGCCTTGATAGTTAACACCCATTACCCAGTCCCAATCTTTTTTACCCACCTCCCAGATCGCCTTGGGGCCCGAATTAGCGCCTACGCCCGCGTTGCTGCAGAGCATGTGGATGTTGCCGTACTCGGCCTTGGCCCGCGCGAATAGGTTTTGGATAGACTCCTCGACCAGCACATCCGCGACTACCCCGCTCACACGAAGCTGGTACTTTCGTAGGTCCTCGACAGCAAGTTCAAGTCTTTCCTCTTCAACGTCGGCGAGCACAACCTGCATATTTTCCCGAGCCAGTTTCTCCGCAAGCGCCAAGCCAATGCCGCTTGCAGCTCCAGTGACGACGGCGGTTTTGCCAGCAAAGTTCTTCATTAACCTTCCCTATTCTTTTTGTCGTGAGTGGGCCCGGCTCTTCTGGGTCGAGCATGAATACGTCGTTTGCAATTTTCCCAGGGGTCTATGGCTGCTGAAAAATGCCTACGTCTAGCTCGCCCGAGGTATCGATGCTGGCTCGGTACATGCCGGTCGTATTAAAGGCATAAACCACCTCGCCACTCGGGTCGAGACCAATCACTCCGCCATCGCCGCCCATTTTGACCAAGGTCGTGTGGACGACAGCATTGGCAGCTGTCCTCAGGGTAACCCCTTGGTACTTAACCCGCGCGCAGATGTCGTAGGCAACAGCCGCACGGATAAAATACTCGCCATGCCCAGTCGCACTAATGCCGCAGGCGTTATTGTCTGCGTATGTGCCTGCCCCGATGATCGGCGAATCACCAATTCTGCCGAAGCGCTTGTTGGTCATACCCCCGGTGGAGGTGGCAGCGGCGATATTACCCTGCTGATCAAGGGCCACGGCTCCCACGGTGCCGAATTTGCGGCTTTCATAGGCATCGGTTACGGGTTCGATGACCGCAAGACCCTGATCACGCGCGATGGCGTGCTCGAGCTGCCGACGACGCCGCTGTGTGTGGAAGTATTCGTTATCGACAAGCTCAAGTTGCTGCGCCTTGGCAAAGGCCTCTGCGCCCTCACCCATAAGCATTACATGGGGTGAATTCGACATGATGCGCTCAGCAAGCAGTATGGGATTGCGGACTTTCTTCACGCCGGTGACTGCTCCAGCGTTTAGGTCTTCGCCGAGCATGATGGAGGCATCGAGTTCGACCTCACCTTCGTTGGTGAACACTGCACCGCGACCTGCGTTAAACAGGGGTGAATCTTCCATGACCACAATCGCTGCGATAACGGCGTCTTGGCTGCGCCCTCCTCGCGCCAAAACCCTGTGACCTGCCGACACGGCCTCCGCCAAGGTTTTCCGATACCGGGCCTCAACCTCGGCGCTCATTTTTTCGCGCTCGATTGTGCCTGCACCACCATGTATGACGATGGCTGTTGGGCCCGCACTGCAAATGCTCGGCAGGACCATTGCGCACAGCAGTCCAATTCGTGCGGCGAGCTGACTTATGTTGCACATTGTCACGCCTCCTAGTGTTATCAATCGGACAAGTCCGCGAGGCCCGGCACTCCTGCTCGGTAGACACGGTACTCCTGTGCCACCGACTCCCAGTTAACAGGATCATAAAGGCGCGCCAAATCAGATAGCCTTGGCGGTGTCTTGCCTTCGCGAACAGCAGATTTCTCCAAATAGAGCCAATGCAAAAATGCGTAATCTTTGGCGGCCTTCACGTCTTTGCCGGCTTTTTTCAAAGCGAAATTCTCGCCACCGAAGAAGGCCTGCTCGAGAGTCATTGCTCCCCCGGCATCAAGGTAGTCATTCCACTGCTCGAGAATAACCGGGGCGACAGCCGCCAATTCGCGAAGGAAAGCGTCATCAACCCCATCCAAGAGCGCTGGCTCATGGTTGTCGCCAATCACTGCCTCTGACTGCCCTTCGCCATGCTTTGCTGCCACTGACAACTCGTCATCAAGCCCATGCTGTTTACGCCACAGCAGGTTCATAAAGTTTTCGAATGCGTTAGCCAATCCGATCTCTCCTAGAGGTCCATTGCCGTCCGTAACGGCAACTGACGTGGCTACTGTGATTGGTTATTTCAACCGTAGTGCCACCTAAACCCGGCCATAGTGCCCTAATGCATGAGGTCTGCACCAACTATTCGGGCAACCAGCAAAGCCAGAGCGCAGACAGTGGTTAAGCGCAGTGCTAGTGTTTGCGCCAACACAATCGCGCTCGGTAGGAGAGATTTTTGAGTAAGGAAGCGACACAACCGGCGAACAATGATGACCAGGTCTCAGGAGTACTTGGCTGGATCGAACGTCGTGGCAATCAGTTGCCCGACCCTGTATTCCTGTTCTTATGGTTGACTCTATTTCTCGTCGTCATTTCCATCGTTGCCAGCCTTGCGGGCGTATCTGCAGCTCACCCGACGGAGATTGATCCGCAAACCGGCAGTCAGCGAGTCATCTTCGCCACCAGTTTGTTGTCAGCGGAGAACATTGCACGCCTATGGATCGAGATGCCCAAAACCTTCACACACTTTCACCCGCTGGGTTACGTGCTGGTGGTCATGCTGGGCGCGGGGGTTGCTGAGCGATCTGGGCTGTTTGCTACCGCCATGCGAGCTGGGGTGCGCGATACGCCCAGTGCCCTGCTCACCCCCCTCGTCGTAACCATTGGCATGCTCGGAAACCTGGCAGCAGACGCCGCCTATGTTGTCCTGATTCCACTGGCGGGTATTTTGTTTCATGCCGCTGGTCGACACCCGATTGCCGGTATTGCTGCATCATTTGCTGGCGTCTCTGGCGGGTTTTCTGCCAACCTTTTACCGGGCCAACTGGATGCCCTGTTATTCGGTATCACCGAAGCAGCGGTGGAAACAGTGTTTGGTGACTTTAGCGCGAATATCGCCGGTAACTGGTTCTTTATTGCAGCGATGACGGTGATCTTTGTACCGGTGATCTGGTTTATCACGGATCGAATGATCGAACCACGCCTTGGCGCTTTTGACCCCTCCCAGGCATCC
This sequence comes from Pseudomonadales bacterium, assembly GCA_016779425.1. Classification (GTDB taxonomy): domain Bacteria; phylum Pseudomonadota; class Gammaproteobacteria; order Pseudomonadales; family Azotimanducaceae; genus UBA4421. The sequence continues at coordinate 6,401 of JADHNQ010000052.1, forward strand.
AACGATGCGACGGATGACAGCGCCAAGCCTCTGACTGAGCTAGAACGCAGGGGTCTCGCTTATGCAGGCTGGGCGACACTCTTTGTCATTGCTCTATGGCTCTTTTTTACATTGGGGCCCGGCACACCCTTGATCGATGAATCCGCTTCCGCGGAAGCGCGAATGACGCCCTTTTACCAAAGCCTAGTCGCGGCATTTTTTCTGCTGTTCCTGCTCGCGGGATGGGCCTATGGCAAAGGCGCCGGGAGCATTAGCGATCACCGTGACCTCGTCAAAATGATGACCGGTGCCATGGAGGACCTTGCCTATTACTTAGTGCTCGCCTTCGCCGCGGCACACTTTGTCGCCATGTTTGCATGGTCTGGCTTAGGCCTGATCCTCGCCGTACATGGTGCCGACTTCTTAGCCGCCACGAATTTGCCGGCGTGGGCATTGCTGACAGCCATTATCCTGATTTCTTCCCTACTGAATTTGTTCGTTGGTTCTGCCAGCGCCAAGTGGGCACTCATCGCGCCGGTCATGGTGCCCATGCTGATGCTGCTAGGCATATCGCCGGAAATGGCAACCGCCGCTTATCGAGTCGGCGATAGTGCCACCAACATCATCACGCCGCTGATGGTCTACTTTCCGCTGATCTTGATTTTCTGTCAGCGCTGGCAGAGCGGCTTTGGCCTTGGCAGCTTAACCGCTACCATGCTGCCCTATTCCATTGGATTGATGATTGCCGGCCTGCTGATGACCATTGGTTGGGTGATATTTGACCTACCCCTGGGACCCGGTGCCGAGGTTTTCATTGACGCGCCAGGAAGCATTCCCGGCGCGGGTTAATTGATTTCGATCAAGGTCATGGGCGCGGGGCTACCGTCCGTCAACAATCGTACCGCTAAGGTCGTCGCCTTTTTCGTATTGTTCGGATTTTGTGCTCTTGGTATGGCGCACCCGGAAGACGAGCTGTGTCATGCCGGCACTGGTGTCATAGACCCTCAGCTTTGCGCCCTGCTGGCAGAGATGGATCGTACGGAAAGCGCTCTTGTCCAGGAGGGACAGGACGAGCTCTTGGCAGTATTCGAGGCCCAGCGCAGCTTCATGGGCAACCTCATACGTTATGTATCAGTTGGGCTGGGTCATATACTGCCCGGGGGGCTGGATCATATTCTCTTTGTTGTGGCTCTGTTTCTCGCCGCTAAAAATCTGCGATCACTCCTCTGGCTGATCACCACATTCACCCTAGCGCATTCGGTTACTCTGGCGCTGGCCGCCATTGGCACTATTAGTTTGCCCGGGCGGATTGTGGAACCGCTGATCGCTTTCAGCATCGCCTTCGTGGCACTCGAAAATCTCTTTGCCGACCCGACCGTAAGGCGGCGAACGCTAATCGTGTTTGTCCTAGGCCTAATTCACGGACTGGGTTTCGCCGGTTTCTTTGGCGAGCTTGGTTTGCCCCAGGGCCTTTTTTTCAGCTCGCTTATCGGCTTTAACTTGGGCGTCGAACTCGGCCAGTTCGCGGTGATCTGCTTATTGGCAATTTCAGCCGCCTTGTTGATCCGGCTGCTCAGGACCCTGGCGATGCCCGAAAAATATCAGCAATACGTCGTCAGACCCGCATCAGCCGTTATTGGGCTGATCGGTCTGTACTGGGGCTTCGAGCGCCTGTTAAGCGTCGGGTGATGGGGTGTCGATAAAGCCACGCCCCTCTAGCAACGGTTCAATACTGGGATCTTGACCGCGGAAGTTGCGATACAGCTCATCCGCAGGTTTCAGACCACCGGCCTCGTATACCCAGCGCTTGAGTCTGCCAGCTAGCTCTGGATCCCAAATGTCCTCGGCCTGTTTAAAGGCGGCGAAGCCGTCGGCATCCAGGATCTCGGACCAGAGATAGGCGTAGTAGCCTGCCGAGTAGCCACCGGCAAAAATATGACTGAAGTACTGCGAGCGATAACGCGGCTCAATCTCATCAATTAGGCCGTAGCTTTCCAGGACCTCTTTCTCGAAAGCTCTCGCATCGGTAATTTGCTGCGCCTCTTCAACGCTCAAGGAGTGCCAAGCCAGGTCCAGAAGCGAGGCCGCCACATACTCTGTGGTATAAAACCCTTGGTTATGATTCGCCGCAGCGCGGATTTTTTCGACCAGTTCTATCGGTATCACTTCACCGGTTTGGTAGTGCTTTGCATACATGGCCAGCATTTCAGGCTGGCTAACCCAGTGTTCGAGAATCTGTGCAGGAAACTCTGTGTAGTCCCTTGGTCCATCAACACCGGAGAATGTTGGGTAATCTATCTGCGTCATCAGGCCATGTAGAGCGTGGCCAAACTCGTGGAACAGCGTCTCTACGTCTGAATAGCGCATCAATGCCGGTTCACCCTCTGGCGGTTGGGGCAAATTCATGTTGTTGGTGATCAACGGTCTGATTCGGTCGCCATTGATATTCGACGTACCGCGGTAGCTGCTCATCCATGCGCCCCCACGCTTGGAATCACGAGCGAACATATCGGTCATAAACAGCCCAAGATGCTCGCCTGCCTCGTCTTTTACATCGAAGGAAACGACCAAGGGGTTCCAACCCTTAACCGACACCTGCTCAAAACTCAGGCCAAATAGCTTGCTCGCCATGGCGTGAGCTCCTGCCTGCACATTTTCGAGCTTGAAATATGGCTTGGTCGCATTCTCATCCAAGGCATATCGCTGCAGACGGAGCTTCTCCGCCTGATGCCACCAGTCCCAGGCTTCAAACTTAGTGTCACCCATCATGCCCTGCATATCTGCGCGTTCTTGCTTCGCCTGGGCAAGCGCTGGACGCCACACACGAAGCAGAAAATCCTCGGCACCTTGGGGTGTTTTTGCCATGTTGTATTCGAGAATGTAGTGGGCGTGAGAGTCGTAGCCCATCAGCGCCGCCCGTTCAGCGCGCAGCTGGGCGATTTTCACTGCGATAGGGCCGTTGTCATATTCTCCCTTTGAGGCGCGTAACCGATACCCGTTAAACAGGCGCTCACGCAGTTCCCGATTGGTGGACTGAACCATAAAGCTTTCGTAGGCAGAGCGGTTGAGGCCCACGACCCAAGCCTTTTTATCCGCGTCGTATATGGCGCTCTTGAAGTCATCGCTTAAGCCAGCAACCTCATCTTCCTCTTTGAGTTCCAGGGTAAAACCCTTGGTCTCAAGCAACAGGTTCTGTCCAAACTGCGTGTTTAACCCAGAAATTTCTGCGTTAATCTCTGCCACACGTTCTTTGACCTCGGGGGCGAAGATAGCCCCAGCACGCACAAATCGGCGGTGGGTCAGCTCAAGCAATCGTGCCTGCTGCTCGTCTAGGTCTAATTCATCCCTCGCGTCATAGACGGTTTTTACACGGTCATAGAGCGCTTCGTTTAGCACAATTGCATCGAACTCCCGCGTCAGCAGGGGGAAAATCTGAGTTTCGAGCTCACGCAGCATGTCGTTGGAATCGGTATTCGTGACGTTGTTGAACGTATAGGCAACCTTGTCGAGGGGAGAACCCGCCAGCTCCAAGGCCAATATGGTGTTTTCAAAGGTCGGCTCGGAGGTAATGGCGGTTATCGCCGAGATTTCGCTTCTCAGCTCTTCGATGGCTTTGCTGATGGCTGGCATGTAGTCATCGTCTTCTATTTCAGCAAAGGGTGGTACGCCGAAAGGGGTCTGCCAGTCTTGGCGAAACGGGTTGTCAGCGAGCTCTGCCTCATTCAAAGAGGGCAGCGCATTGGCGGCCTGGGATGTATCGCCGCCTGTTGGCGCGTTGGTCTCTGGCGAACTGCAGGCTGATACCAAGACACATGACATAAAGAAGATAGTCCAATTTAGAGTTTTCACGATGCGTTCTCTTTCCGTCTTATGCGAGGAAGTAGGTTACCTTGATCCCAAACCTGCGCCTATTGCCTTGACCACATAAGTGCCTAGTAGTTCTCCAAATCTCTTGCAAACAGCATCTCTATATTGCGAAAAGCCTTGAACTCCAGGTGATTGCCGCTGGGATCTTTTAGAAAAAATGTCGCCTGCTCTCCCGGACGATCAGGGAAACGGACATGATGATCGATGATAAAATCCATCCCGGCATCGCTCAGTTTATTTAGCAGTAACTCGTAGCTTTCCCAGGGCATCACGATGCCAAAGTGTGACGCTGGCACCTCGTGACCCTCGACCTCGTTCGTGGCAGGGTCAACTGTCTGCAAAGCATCGACCTGATGCACCACGAGCTGATGACCGAAGAAATCGAAGTCGATCCATCGTGTTGATTCACGTCCGGTTGCACAACCCAGGACGCCGCCGTAGAAATGCCTCGCCGCGTCTAAGTCCGTGACCGGTATGGCCA
>JADHNQ010000053.1 GCA_016779425.1 Pseudomonadales bacterium
GTCTTGACCATGGTGATCATTATTTTGCAGCGCGGATCACCGGCACCGCTAATGTAGTACTTCTCTCCGTTGATCACCCAATCATCGCCATCGAGTACGGCTTGAGTACTGATGTTCTTGGCATCCGATGACGGCAAGGATGGTTCAGTCATGGCGTAAGCAGAGCGAATCTCACCGTTGAGCAGAGGCTTCAACCAGCGCTCTTTTTGCTCTGGCGTGCCAACCCGTTCAAGCACTTCCATGTTGCCTGTATCTGGCGCGCTGCAGTTGAGGGTTTCAGAGGCAAGCGGCACCTTGCCGAGCTCTGCAGCAATGTAGGCATAGTCCAGATTTGTCAGACCTTCGCCGGTATCTGAATCAGGCAAAAAGAAATTCCACAGACCGGATTCTTTGGCTTTGTTCTTGGCACCTTCCAGCAGCTCAAGCTGTCGCGGGTGCCAGCTCCAGCGGTCGGTTTTTTCACTATTCAGCGCATAAAACTCTTCGACAATGGGCTCAACATTCTCAGTAATGTGGCGCTGCACGGCGTCCATCAGCGGCTGCGCTTGCGCAGACATGGCCAGTTCAAACAGGTCGCTATCTAAATCTACGGCTTCGCTCATCTTTCCCTCTCGTTTTTTTATTCAGCGCGCTTTTTACCTCTAGATTCGAAACGGGACAAGTTGCCGTGCTACATTCGATACCAGATCAATAACAAACTCGGGGGAGAATATGATCGACTTTACGATTCCAGAAGACACCAAGGCCGTGCGCGACAAGGTGCGCGCCTTCGTACAAAGCGAATGCCATCCGGCTGAAGAGGTTTGCACAGCAGACAACTTTGACGAAACCCTGGCGGGATTGCGCAGCAAGGCGCGTAACCAAGGACTTTGGTGTCCTTTCATTCCAACCGAACACGGGGGCATGGGTTTGCGCCCGTTGGCCAACGCCCTTGTACAGATGGAGCTGGGCGAAAGCTATCTCGGCGCACTGTCGCTAAATACTCAAGGCCCGGACGATGCCACCATGCTCACCCTGCTGGAACATGGCACAGACTTTCAAAAAGAAAAGTACTTAAAACCACTCCTTAACGGTGAAAAGCGTATTTGCTATTCCATGACCGAGAAAGCTGCCGGCGCAGACGCCACCGGTATGCAGACGTCTGCGGTACTAGACGGTGATGAGTGGGTGCTCAACGGCGAGAAATGGTTCAGCTCGTCAGCCAGCGTTGCGGATATTGCAGTCGTCATGGCCAAGACGGATCCGGATGCACCGCGTCACGAGCAATACAGTACTTTCATCGTTGAACTGCCCAACCCGGGTTACAACATCGTGCGCAACATCGAGACCATGCAGCCACATACCGATTTGGGTCTCAAGCTCGGGGGCAGCCACTCTGAGATCAAAATTGAAAATTTGCGCGTGCCGCGAGAGAACATTTTGGGCGGTCAGGGTCAGGGCTTCAACATGGGTCAGCACCGTTTAGCCTATGGGCGACTGCGACACGGCATGCACAATGTGGCCATGGCGCAGCGGGCACTGGATCTGGCGGCAAAGCATGTGACCAGCCGTAGCACTTTCGGTGAACGCCTGGCAGACCGCCAAGGCGTGCGCTGGATGCTGGCAGATTGCGCGTCAGAGATTTACAAAGCGCGTTTGATGCTTCTGCATATTGCCTACAAAGCCGAAAACGGTATGGATCTGCGCAACGAAAACGGCATCGCCAAGGTCTTTTTGGCCAACATGGTGCATCAGGTTGTGGATACCGCTCTTCAGCTGCACGGCGCCCTTGGCTATAGCCACGACACGCCCTTAGCGCGCTGGTACACGGGCATTCGCTCTCAGCGTCTGGTCGACGGGCCGGATGAGGTGCATCGCTGGCGCACCGGAGCCAATGTGATCAAGGCCTTTGAGAAGCATGGCACCACCGCATCAGTCTGCGGCGGCGAGCTATTCGACTGATAGCCCCATAGCGCGCCTAGTGCTGGTAACAAGGCCGAGGTACGAGTCGGTGTAACCTCGGTCGCGGAGCAACATTTCATTGCCCGGCAACCATCACCGCTGTAGCGTCATCTTTTGATCTACGCAGAGGGTGCCGTATGGAAATGCAGCAACGTGATGAGACTTTTATTGGCCTAGTGCTCGCGAGCGTTATTGCCCTATCGGCTTGTGGTGGCGGCGGCAGCGGGGACAGCGGTGATCCGATCACCGCCGGTGTGGACACCAACAGTGCCCCTGCCATCGCATCAAGCGGTGAGGTCTCGGTGGCGGAAAATACCACCTTGGTGCTAGAGGTCGCCGCCAGCGATGCCGAGGGCGACGCGCTCACGTTCACCCTCAGTGGCGCGGACGCGAGTCTTTTCAGCATCGACGAGAGCGGCAGGCTGAGTTTTGCATCGTCACCGGACTTCGAGGCGCCCCAGGATGATGGCGGCGACAATGTCTACAACCTGACGGTGTTTGTCTCCGACGGCTCAGAGCGCGATTCGTTAGCGATTGTTGCCGCGGTTACCAACGACGAGAGTGATGACTTTCAGCTTACCGCAAACGCTTTCGATACGGGTACGCCCATACCGCTTATTCACGCCTGCGCCGATCTCGGCGGCAACAACTACTCACCTCAACTCAGCTGGCTCAACGCCCCGGCAGCAACCGGCTCCTATGCGTTGATCATCGACGATGAAACCGCCCCATGTGGCACCGATGCTAATGCCTGCGTGCACTGGAATTTATTCAACATCGACGCCACCGTTGAACACTTGGTGGAAGACGTCGATCCGGCAACGCTAACCGACAGCACCGGTTTCAGTGATGTGGTTGAAGGCTTGACCTATGCGGGCACAAACAACTACGAGGGACCCTGTCCGCCACAGGGCAATACCCATACCTACACCTTCGTCCTTTATGCCCTGAGTACGGACCAACCGCGAATGACGCGTCTTGACGCGCTCACGCGCAGCGAATTTGAAGAGGCCTATGCCGACAACATTCTTGCCCAATCCACCATTACTGGCACCTTTTCGCGCTAGCGCGCGGCTCGATACATTGGATGTACCGGCGGCGAGCTGGCGGTTTGAATACGCCCCATCACCTCAAACCCGTGACGCTGATACAGGGTTATATTCGCTGGGTTTGAGGACTCTAGATAGGCAGGCAAGCCCTCGGCATCGACCTTATCGAGGGCGTATTTCATCAAAGCCGCTCCCAACCCGCGGCCCTGATGACATGGATCAACGCCGATTAGGGGCAGGTACCAGCAAGGCTCTACGGGGTGGTAGCTCTGCATCTCATCCAGCACGCTGGTGACTTCATCGAGTTGCTCGGGCTTCGCAATTTCCGTCAGGATCTGCCCAAAGGCCTCGTCGGCAGACTCATCTTCGTGACCCGGTGGTATCCATAAGGCAGCACCGGCAAAACCTGCGGCTTCATAGGCAGCGCCTGCGGCGAAAGCTGCTCCGCCGAAGACATCAAACATCCGTACGCCATAGGTTAAATACGTATCTGCCTGAGGCACGATCCAGCGCACCAAGGGATCGGCGGCGAATGCCGCCACGATCGTGTGCAGAGCTTTTTCGCGTTCGGCATTGGTCACGACATTGACGGTAGGCATATCACTCACGGGTTCATCCTTTTTTTGTTGTTCCATGACTTACAGCAATTCTCTCGGGGTCTAGCAGCCTTTGCTGGCCGTGGCCATTTTCACTTTAAAAGCTCAGCTGCCAGCCGTTGTCCCTTAGCCACTGCCTTTTCATTTTGTACTGAGGCTCCACGCGCTCAACCTCTGACCAGAAGCGCTTGCTGTGGTTCATCTCCAGCAGGTGACAGAGCTCATGCACCACCACGTAGTCCATAATGTGCATGGGTGCGTGAATGAGCCGCCAGTTCAGCTGAATACTGCCGTCGGGCTTACAGCTACCCCAACGTGCTCGATAATCTTTGATTTGAATTCTGCTGGGTGTCGCGCCTACCCGCTGCTTATAGACATTGACGCAAAAGTTGAGTTCTTCAACCGCGCGCCCGTAGAGCCACTGCTCCACTAAGGCGCGCACCTGCTCTGTGTCCCCAAGCACATCACCGTCTGCGTAAACCTCTAGGCGATCCGATGTTCGCACCACCCTCATGTGGTCAGATTCGATGAGCCGAAGCGGCAGGTGTTGTCCTTGCACCATGATGCGCGAACCGTCCGCAAGTGTTGAATTTTGCTCAGCCTGCTCCGCAATCCCTCGTTGTTTGCGCTCGGCCTCCGCCAGCTTGCGCTCTATCCAGACGGTCTTTTCCGCCACCAGCTTTTCGATTCGCGCCAGCGGCAGGTCCGCTGGAACACGCACCGATACACCCTCTAAGTCGACTTTGATGACCGCGGTTTTTCGTCGCGATGACCGTATAACTGTCACCTCAAAGTTCTCGAATGTGAGCGTCTCAACCATGGCCATATTGTGACCGAATTTGACCGCCGAGGTGAACGCTATCGATGAATAAGCAAGTGAGCGATGCCGGTAGGTCACAGTTCAGTCATCATCAAATAATTGAAAGCGCAACCAAAGTGGACTAAAAAATGACTCACACCACGATTGCGAAGTTGTTTGATGAACTCTTCCCATCGCCGCCACAGCAAGACCTCTTTTGTCGGCTTGATTATCACGAGCCTTGTTATAGCCGCCTGTGGCGGCGGCTCTTCAGCTGCACCGGCGGCGGGGGCAAACCCAAGCCCCAACGCAGAGCCAACGCCGGCAGGCGGTTCAAGCGACTCGGCCTTCGTCCCAGGCAACTTTCAATCATCCAGCGTCTTCAAAGACTCCTGCGGTGCACCACGCGCAAATACCGCGATTGATACCTTTCCGGATATGCAGGGTAGCTTTGAGGATGAGGGCTATTGGCTGAGGTCTTGGTCAAATGAGACCTATCTGTGGTACGACGAAATCCAAGATCGAGACCCCGGTCTCTACGCAACATCTGCTGAGGGCGTGGCCGAATACTTTGATTTGCTGAAGACACAGCAGACCACCGCTTCGGGCAACCCCAAGGATCGCTATCACTACACTCGAGACACGGCAGAATATCTGGCCGAGAGTGAACAAGGGCTTACCTTTGGCTACGGCGCGACCTACCGGCTTATCAGCAGGTCGGTTCCGCGAGAGCTAGTGATCGCCCTAGTCCAGGAGAATTCTCCCGCCGCCCAGGCCAGCCTAGAGCGCGGTGCCCGCATCGTCACAGTCGACGGAGTAGACCTGGTCAACGGCACGGACACTGCCACCCTCAACGACGGACTATGGCCCGGCCAAATCAACGAGGAGCACAGTTTCGAGGTACTCGACCCGGGTGCCAGCGAGCCAAGATCGATCACCATGAGATCCGGGCAAATCAGTACCGACGCAGTGCCGAAGACCCGCATTATTGATACCGACTCTGGCAAGGTAGGCTATCTGTTGTTCACCAACCATATTCTCACCGCAGAACAGCAACTCATCGATGCCATCACCGAAATGCGCAACGCCAGCATTACCGACTTAGTACTTGACCTACGCTACAACCTGGGTGGTTATCTGTATTTAGCCAATCAGATCTCTTACATGATTGCCGGCGCGGGGGTTAGCGGCCAAGTCTTCAACAGTTTACAGTTCAATGAAAAGAACCCGGGGGTAAACCCGGTCACCGGCAGCGCCGTGAGACCTGACACCTTTAGGACCACTTCTACAGAGAATGCGGCGGCTCCCGGGTCCGCGCTGCCTACACTCGCCCTAACACAGCAACGGGTCTTTGTACTTACGACCGGCAGCACCTGCTCGGCCTCCGAGGCGATCATTAACGGGCTTCGCGGCGTGGGCGTGGAAGTGATTCAGTTTGGGTCTACCACCTGCGGCAAGCCATACGGTTATTATCCCCAGGACAACTGTGGCACCACCTACTTTACAACCCAATTCCGCGCGGTGAATGCCGCGGGCTTTGGCGATTATCCCGACGGATTTTCGCCAGCCAACAGTACGGAGTCTACTGTGGGAGTAAGCTTGCCGGGCTGCCAGGCCGTCGACGATTACACGCCACTAGGTGAAACTAGTGAATCGATGCTTGCCGCCGCCCTCGCCTACCGACAAAACGGCGGCGTATGCGGCAATCCCAGCAGTCAGGGGGAGGTCAGGGAAGCGCTGCCAATATTGAATCAAGATTCACTGCCGGGGCCCAGGAGCATGATGGGCGGCAATATGTATATGCGCGCTCCTGGAAGTTAAATCTAGTAATCATCCTCTCGACATTCGTTCTCCAGACAGACAACTATCGCGACAGATGTAGCGTCCACTGGAAGTTTGTGCCACTGTTTGAAGATCGAAATTGTTGAATGACTCGGGGGAAAGGATCATGAAGACGCCTAACAAATCCATACTCCTCGTTGAGGATCATCAAGAGTTGGCAGAAACCGTGGGCGCCTATCTGGAAGCCAGCGGCTACATCGTGGACTACGCCACGGATGGACTAACCGCCATGCACTTGGGCGTTACCAACATCTACGAAGCCATCGTGCTGGATGTGATGTTGCCCGGCGTAGACGGTCTAACGGTATGTAAACGCCTTCGCGACGACGCCAACGTAACAACACCCATCATCATGCTGACCGCTCGAGACCAGCTTACCGATAAGCTAAAGGGCTTCGAATCTGGCGCAGACGATTATCTGATCAAACCATTCGATATGCCCGAGCTTGAGGCGAGGCTCGAAGCAGTCATACGACGTAGTCAGCATCTGGAGAAGGAATACCATGTGGGTGGGCTAACCTTGAACCTCGACACCATGGAAGTTGTGCGGGACGAGCAGCCACTGACACTCTCGCGGACCCTCTTCAATATTTTGCATGTGCTCATTCGAGAGTCGCCCAAGGTGGTGACTCGCGCAGCACTCGAGCGGGAGCTGTGGGGTGACGAGCCGCCGGATAGCGATACCCTGCGCAGCCATATCTATAACCTGCGCCGCATTATCGACCGACCGTTCGAGGAGCCGTTACTGCAAACACGCCAGGGCCAGGGCTACTGTCTAAGAAAAGCGTCGGCTGAATAGGCTCGCCTAGGGCGCGTAAGGCTCGTGTAATTAAAGTGTTTTTTGATCGGCGCTTTTTTTGACACAACTAAGACAACGCTAGCGCTATTTTTTTCTCAGCGTCATTGCAGCCCTGCCGAGTTTGCCTGATCGCTTTTTTAATTGTGCCTGCGAATCGTCAATGCATTGTGCATGAGGCATGACCTAGAGGCCCTGCAACCAGTCATCGCCTCTGGCCTAGACGGAAGTACATATGTCCACTCACCTTGTTTGGTTTCGCTCTGATTTGCGGACACTGGACAACCCAGCACTTTATGCCGCAGCCGCTGAAGGCAAAGTCACGGCTCTATTCCTACTTACACCCGAGCAATGGCAACAGCACGGTATTGCGGCAAAGAAAATTTCATTCCTGCTGCGCAGTGTCGACTGCCTTAGCGAGAACCTGGCGAACCTTGGTATTGCAACCCGAATCGTTACCGGGAGCTGCTTCAACGATGCGGCAGAAAAGGTGGTCAGCGTTGCTCAGGAAATTGGGGCATCTCGTGTTTTTTGGAACAACGAAATTGCACTGGATGAACAGCGGCGGGACACCCAGGTTCAAAAGGCACTGACTGCAAATGGTATCGAAGTCAGGCGGACTGAAGCCGCCACCAGCCTACCCGTAGGCGCGGTGCGTAAACCCGATGGCATGCCTTACTCTGTTTTTACCCCCTACAAAAAACGCTGGATTTCACTAAGCGTTGACCGGGGGATCCAAACTCTGCCAGTACCCGACCCTCAGGGCCCAGCCGTAACAGCGGCGGTGGCTCCTGAGACGATAAACGGCGTCTCCAAAATGGCCGGCGCCGATGACTGGCCTGCAGGTGAGTCGTCGGCATTGACTCTATTGGACAAATTTCTTGATGCCGCCGTAGAGAACTACGCAACGCACCGAGATTTGCCCAGTCTATCCGGCACCAGCAAACTCTCGCCGCACCTGGCTGCAGGAACCGTGTCTGCCAATCAATGCTTGCGCAAGGCTTACAGGCGCAACCAGGAACGACTCGTTGGCGGCAACGAGAGCATCGATACGTGGATCAGTGAGCTGATCTGGCGAGAGTTTTATAACCACATCATGGCCGAAAACCCTCACCTGGCCATGGGCCGGGCTTTTAAAACCGAGACCGATGCATTGCCTTGGAACCGCGATACCGAGCAGCTAGAACTGTGGCAACGAGGCGAAACGGGCTTTCCCTTTGTCGATGCGGGTATGCGTCAGCTTAACCGTACTGGCTGGATGCATAATCGTCTGCGCATGGTTACCGCGCAATTTTTGGCCAAGCACCTTTTTATCGACTGGCGGCTGGGCGAGTCCTATTTTATGAGCCAACTAGTTGACGGCGATTTCGCAGCAAACAACGGCGGATGGCAGTGGAGTGCGTCGACGGGTACCGATGCGGTGCCCTACTTTCGTATCTTCAATCCTATTCGTCAGGCCGAGCGATTTGACCCAGACGGCGCCTTTGTGCGCAGCATGATTCCTGAGCTAGCCGGTGCCAGTGCAAAGCAGACTCTCGAACCCTGGAAGTTTGGCGGTGTAGGGAGTTACCCAAAACCAATGATCGACCTGAGCGCAGCGCGGGATAAAACGCTCCAGGTATGGAAGGCCACCAAAAAACAGCTTGAGCTACGTTAACCCTCGAAAAACTCGATGGTGACCTCGGTCCCCTTGCCGACATTGCTCTGCACATGAATTAGCCAATCAAACTGATGTACCAACCGTCGCACGATAGACAGCCCCAATCCGTGGCCCATGCTGCTGGCGCGGCTGCGCTCACCTCGATAAAAAGGCTCGAAAGCATGCTGCAGTTCCTCTGGACTCATGCCGATGCCGGTATCAATTACGCTGATCGTGTTCTTGCGAATCCGCACAATCACTGAACCTTGCTGCGTATAGTTAAGCGCGTTGCGCAACAAGTTCGTCAGAATAATCTGAATCACTCGAGATGGCGCTTTGACCCATAACTGCGCCTGTTCGTCTATGGACAGATCCAAGCCGCGCTCTGCTGCCATGGGCACCAGCTGTTCAACATAGCCAGGGATCAATTCGTTCAGACAACGAATTTCATGAATGCGCTCGACTTCCTCGCCACGTGCCAGCAGCAGCAACGTTTCGATCAAGCCTTCCATGTCGTCAACCGTGCGCCGCATGCGCGCAAATGCTTTGACATCATCTTCTGAGCGATCGCTTTTACGCTGCAGTAAATCTAGCGAGCCCTTAAATACCGCAATTGGCGTTCGCAGCTCATGACTGGCATCACGAGTAAATATCCGCTCACGCTCAATGAAGGTATCAAGTCGCTCAGCAAAACTGTCAATGGAATCGATCATCACATCGACTTCTAGATTCGCTAGGGCACGTAGATCACCAAGATCTACTGCGGGCTGGTTATAGCTACCGAATCGAAAGTCCTGTAAGTAATCTGCCAACTTCACGATCGGCGATATGGCTCGGTGTGACAGTCGATAGGTCAGGAACGAAAACCCGTAGACCAATAACAGCGCCAGAGAGAGCGGCAGAATACCGAAGTAGAAGGCGAGTTGAGAGACGTCCTCACTGAAGAAAACCAAATACAGCCTGGGACCAATATCATCGCTTTGCTGACTCACGAACAGTGTGGGCGATTCCTCGTTCATGGACACGCGCCCTAGAAAACCCGCCGGGTGTTGCAACAGTTGCTCGGGAACGATGCCGTTGGAGCGCGGGGTTGATTCAGGACTTACAGCGGAATTGACCAGATATCCGCGCATGTTCGCAGTATTGGGCAGGGGATGATTCGGGTCCTGCTCGTACAGCGACCAATAATGCGAGGCCTCGTTCTGCAGTGCTTCGGTAATGAGGAAATCTTCAACAATCGTATTGGTGATGTAGATGCCCGCGGCCACGGTCGCACTAAGCAGTACAACCTGTAGCGCTACCACACGCCCGAGCTTGGTCATCAGCCTGGTTCGACGAATCTTCACGCAGTATCCCCAAATGACATTATTTTTGAATTGAGAGTCTCCCGTCTCTCAGACCGAACGCGCCCCTGCGCTAATTCGGACCCTACGGATAATGACATAGGAGTTACTCTGCGGTCAGGCGGGATTTCGCTCTGCTAAAGACAAAGAAGAACAGCAGCATCCACACCAGTGCTAAGACTACTAGGCCCTGAATGCTCGGTATCGTGACAGCGCCAAAACGCTCCCCCGTTAAATAGGACAAAGGTGCACCGCCGCCCACCAGTAGCGCACCCAAAACGGGTCGATTAACCAAAAAGATCAGGCTGTGACGAATGCTCAATCCCACAGCAAGCCAAAGCATGATGATCCAAACCGGAGCAAGGCTAACGCCGGGCAGGAGGGTCAGAGCTGCGCTGCCGTAGTCGAGCACGCCAACGTACATCCAAAACGTATCAAGACAAAGGCCGATTAAGGCCAATGCTATGACAAAGGGGGTGTCTCCTCGCAACTCGCCCTGCCAGAAACTCAGCGCGAACATGGCTGCGAGCGCGGGTAAGCCATAGTTGATACCACCCAGGACACAACACAGCCAAGCAGCTTTCAGCATCAGCGCGTT
>JADHNQ010000054.1 GCA_016779425.1 Pseudomonadales bacterium
TCCTCGCGGCACCGCGTCTACCTCGAGCTGACCGAGCACAACACCAGTGGCCGCATCTACGGTAATGACTTTGTCTGATGCCGCCGCAGAAACCACAAGGGTGGAGTCGTCATCGCTGATAGCAATGCCATAGGGTGTCGCCAAAGCCTCCTTAGGCCCGGGATGCTCTGGCGGTAACGGCTCTAGATCAAAAAAGATCGGCGTCCTGGACTCGGGAACACTCGAATCGACACGCGTAATCTGATTCAAAAACGCTCGATTCTCCATTTCCGCGAGTCCGTGTTTCCGGGTACCTGCTCGCCCATTGGCATCATTGCGAGCATCCGTTTGTGCAACAAATACGGTGCCCTTGGAATCAACCGCCAGTCCGTACAAGAGCGTGCCAAGGGAGCTGACGGTTTTGAGCAACTGATCAGTTTTGGTGTCGAAGACATATAAATCTCGATCTGGCATGTCTGGATGTTTGACGATGTCGAGGACATGGCCGAGTGACAGCTTGCTGTTTGTAACGATGGAATGAGCGACAGCATCAAATGTCACCAGATCCCCATCAATGGCGTCCTTCATGCCGCCTGACAGCTGGGTTTGGTTATTGGATTCAAAGGGCAATACATAAAGCTTGCCATCACGAACTGCGATAGCGCGCGGATCCTGAGCAGTAATCGTCAAACGCTTTCTGATCTGACGAGATTGCACATCGACAACCGCAATTTGATTGTCTGAAGACAGCGCGACATAGGCTTTGTCGTTGTCGGCGAAGGCGATACCCATGGGTTCATCAAAACTCGTCGCCTTACGCTGTCGATCGAAGTCCTGAATTGTGGCGACGACCTGCAGGTAGGTTGGGCTACCGGGTGCAATATCGATAACAGAGACTGAGTCAGAAACATGATTTGAGACCCAAATCTCCCTGCCGTCAGGGCGTACCGCAACGCTGACTGGATCAACGCCAACAGCGATGCGTGCGACCACGCGATGAGTTCGGGCATCAATAACGTCTAGACTGTCGCTGGGCGTATTTACGACAAATACTTTGTTGGCGTGCACTGCGATGGGATTAGCGTGAGGGCTAACAAAGTTTGGGTGACTGATGACCGAGCTGTGTTGAAGCGCCGTAGCTTCAGGCTGATATTGCGAACCAGCGAACGGGATCTTCGGTAGGAAAAGGGCCAGTCCCAAGCCAATCACTAAAACGCACTTCGTTACCCTTGTCGGGTCAATAGAAACCGCCTTCATGCACCGAGCCCCCCCTTGCGCCAAAATTAACAGCGTTAAGATTGCAGGAATATATCGCGCCTGCTCAGGCGGTCAAGTTAAGCTCGCGGCATGTCCGAGCATTATCAGAAAGGCAAGTATCACCACGGGGACCTGCGCCGCGCACTGATATCTACTGCCATTGCTATTTTAGAAAGTGAGGGCGTAACTGCCCTTACGCTGCGCCGGGTGGCCCGGGAGACCGGCGTATCCCAAGCCGCTCCCTACACCCACTTTCGCGACAAGAGCGATCTGCTCACAGCCGTTTGTATCAACGGGACCGAGTGGTTTGGCGAATATATGAAGCGTGAGGCGAATGGCAAAACCGGGGCCGACTATCTGGCGGGACTTGCCATTGGTCATATCCATTTCGCCACTGAACACCCGGCGCTCTTCCGATTGATGAGCACAAGAGATGTTGCAGAGTCACTCGACGAGAGCGGCAGGATTCCAGAAATATTCCACGAGGGCTATCGAATCCTGGCCGAAGGATTGGCCGCAGCTCCCTTGGAACACTTCGGCTCGGCAAACCGGCAACTGGATATACCGCTCGCTTGGGCCCAAATCTATGGCATATCAAACCTGTTGATTGAAGCCAGGCTCTCGCCTCAAACCTATGGCTTCGATGATGAGACAAACTTCATCTCTGCCTTGGTTCATCGATTTTTAGGTAATGACGCCTAGGAGCCCAAAGAAAATCGGGCACCTAAATCGGTGATTCATTCTCCTGCAATCACCTCCCGGATGATAATGCAGCAATAATCCCCAGCCCAACCATTGAACCAGACCGAATTCTCGCGCATCGTAGCCTCATGAAAACGCTACTGCCTTGCTTAATGCTGGCTTTCATCACATCTGTTAATGCTGATGTCGATCACCCGCTCGTGGTGAGAGGCGCCGCGATTCTCGCTTGCACGAATGCAGTATCCGACTCGTCAGCACCTGCGGAGATCTGGGTCGCGATCAATCGCAAGTCGAAAAAAGGCGGGGTGTTTTTGAGTACCACACTAAAGTGGCAAATCGGTTTTAATGTGGTGAGCGATCCGCGCAGCTATACCCTTGAGCATCCGGTTGAAAATTCCCTGTCGATCAACCGTAGCGAACTCACGGTGCGCTGGCGCAACAGCGCATACCAATGTGGGCTCTCATCCACCACGCAGATTGACGAGTGGATCAAGAATAATGTGGCCGCACCACTGATTTGATGCGCCAGGGAAACACTACCCCCTCCCCTGGCACGACCCTAAAATCACCTGACTATCCCGGTAAATGCAGTAGTTGAGCATTCAGCGCGAACTGGTAGATTGATCGGCCTGATGCTCATAGATTGTTAGAAGAAGGCAGCGCCATGGAACTCGTAGCAAGATTGTTGTCGTGGATTGGGTTCTCATACCTCACCCTAGTCACCCTATCGGCCCTATATCTTTTCATCAGGTTGAACCTGGACCTAGTACAAACGCTGATCTATTTTGCGATTGTTGCCGTCGTCGTCGGCATTCCCTATGCAATTCTCGGTCTAATAAACAGACTGATCTCGGGATCCTACAGCTGGCTTCCATGGCGCTAAGCCAAACTTCTTGTTAGCGCAGCAAAATCGCAAGTAGGACGACAACAACGATACCGGCGATAAAACCCCACAGTGCGGCGCGGCGCTCACGCCGACGTAGCTGACGTCCCGCAACGGAAATAATGATGCGCTCTTTTGGCATATAGTGAGTTTCAATGCCTGGCAAGCGTTGGCTAACCGTTGTTTCCAACCAGCATGGCGCTGACGTCGCCTTTATGGGAGTAACTCAGGAACAGTAGATAGGCGCAAAGAAACGGCGCGCCACCAAAGAAAGCCATCACGCCTAAAATTATTCCAAGCAAAGAAAATTGATTGCGCCACGCTACCCAAGCTGCAGAAAAGCCGAGCATTGCCATAAAATCCGCATTGAATTGGCCTGCCCATCCAAGCTTCGCCATGTCACCAAAAAACACCGAAAACAAACCGAGCCCGTGATTGGTTATGACCTGAAACGTGTAGATGGCTAAACAGACAAAAACTGCGACCAAGATGCCCCGGAATACCAACATACCCTGCTCCTTATGAGACAAAACATGATCCTAACGAATAAGCCTTGGGGCGAAAAGATGGACTGGCGATTTCCTATCTAAAACCACGAAGGTGATTTAGCAGCACAACCTGCCTCAACAGCAGCAGGGTAACAAACTGAGTCATCGGGTGTTCTAGGTTGAGTTCTCGGCGCGCAAATTCGCCGTCTATCGCCCATAGGTCAGCCTCGCTCTCAACAACCGCTGCAGCCGTACGCTTACCCTCTCCCAGCAGTACCGATTCGCCGAAGCAATCACCGCTTCCCAACAGGGCAATCAGCTTGTTTTGCTCCGTATTGATAGCCACCTCGCCCTTTTCAATAAAGTACATTTTGTCGGCTTCAGCACCGGCTTTGAAAATGACAATTTCTGCGGGCATTTCCATATTTCGCAGATCGTCCCGATTGGCATAGATAAAATCGTCTTCAAACTTGATGGTTGCTTTCTGATCTCGCTCGTTATCCGCGAAGATTCGCTTCAGGCTGTAGCGGATGATCGTACGGGCAAATACGCCTGCTTGATTAGCAAATTGGCGGATTTGCGCTCCATCGTAGATGCGTAGCTTAGTGGGCGACTGCACCGTGCAGTCGTATTCGGGCACTACAGAAGATATGGCTTCGCCAACACCGTAGGGGTCCCGGTTTGTAAACACATGCCGCTTGGAGCGGCCCGTTTCAGGATTTGGTGGCGTGATAACCAGCACGTCGCCTTGTTCGATAACGATAACCCGGTCTTTTACGTTGAAATCGTAATACTCGTTGGGCGCTAAATTCACCTCCTCGGTTTGATTCATGAGGCCGGCAAATAAGTATTCGAATCTGTTCACTTTCCGAAGACTCCCCAATACGCAGCTCTGAGCATTACGATAATGCCCGAACGCTGACGTCGCTTTGAGTCAGGAATGTCATTTTCTCTTCGTACCATAGGACTGGAGCGTATTCTTATTATTTCTTGGCGCACCGCTCGCGCCTTCTCGGATTGTGACACTACTGTTATGCCAAAGGAATCGGCTATTTGCATTCTGCTTTTTACATAACGCTGGAATCTAAATGGGGTTTGTCGAGCTCTGGATGCCTGCCGAGAGGGAGTCTTTCGGGCATCAATGTCGGCAATCTGTTGAGAAGTTCTCGGCTCAGGACATTGCGTTAGGACGCATTTTCAGGTGCTATCAGGAACTGCCGGTGAGGATCATTGGCGGGCTCAGGATCTCCATCAAAGGGATACACCAGCGCGCCGTCTGGCGCGTATTGCAGAATGTAGGCTTTACGGGTTTGATCCGTCAGATTAGGACCGGTGCGATGAGGCGTTAAGCTAGAAAAAACCGCGATCGAACCTGCCCTTAAGGGCATCAACTGGGCGTTTTCCGGTGCATTGTGCAAACACTCAAAACCCAGATGTGTCCATTTGTGGGCGAGTGTTCCCTCCAAGTGTCGTCCCGGTGCGATCCAGGGACAACCGTTATCCGCCGTCGCGTCGGTTAGCGCGACCCAGCAGGTAAGGTACTGCTGAGGCTCAACAAAGGTGTAGCCGTTATCCTGGTGCCAGGGAAATTCCTCAACAGTACCTGGTCTTTTGTAAACGAGTTGGTCCCAATACAGTCGGCTCCTAGGCCCGATCAAGTCATGGCACAGCTGTGCAAAAATCCTGTGTTGAGCGAAGGCTCTCGCTTCGGCGCTTCGCAAAACCACGTGAGCGCTGAAGACAATTTCATCGGCTCTAGCAATGCTGGGCTGGTTGCCAGAAACATTGGCCAACCGATCATTGACCTCTGCCTCAATAGGATCCAATGCACAGAGCAGAGGCGATAGCTCTTCGTCACTGAAGGCGTCTTCAAGCACAAAGCCACCAACCTCGCGGTAGGCTTTAGCCTGTTCAGAGGTAATGAGTTGATAGGGTGGCATGGGTTGCTGCCAGGTAAACTCTGTGTTTCTAGGGTGTCGCATGCTGCGCTCTTTTCTTTTTATTCTGAACCGTTTTTAACTCAAGTAAGCATTTTAGGATAGACCAAATATTTTCTCCGGCACTGGTGGCGATGACATATCGAACAAAAAAATTTGGTTGCTTACAGTAAATTGTTGCACAGTCGTGGTGTCCACCGCGCCGTAGCAAGGGCGTTGATGCCGTTCGCCCAATAACGATTAGCCCATGGGAAAGGAAATTGGGACAGCTAGAAAACATCAGAAATTCTACACTCGGCCTGGGCTGTCTCGTGACTATGACACTAATAAGCCTATGTACGACGGTTGCGGCGCAAAAGATCGTCACGCCAATCAAATACACCAGCCCCCCGAACCAGAATGCGCCAGGGGTCTTCTTCCACATGGAGAGAGTCCCAACCTCAAACGATGGCGTGTACCTCACGAACCTAACCTGCGTGCTCGGTATTTTTGGTAAGGAGCTGAGATATACCATCGTGAAAGGACCGCTGCAGGGTAACCCGCGCAAGACACTGTTTATTCGAACCTACCAAACTGACCGTCATGGCTACATGCGCGCTTGGACGCCTGACAACTATCGTTGGCATCCTTTCAATGCAGGACCACCGGATATTAGGGAACAGAGCATAGAGATAGGCGACGAGGACTGTGACCGAGCTACGCATATCGAAACCGCTATCGTACGCGGAGAACAGCAAGTGCCGGCTATCGTGCGATGTGTTTCGGCATCCTGCGCCGAATCTGCCAAAAAATAGAACACCGACAGATCAGATATTCATCGAGGGGTGCAAATGACCACATCGACAACCAAAACGTCCGGCCAAACGATCGCTGATGAGCAATCTTCTACGCAAGCAGCAAGCGGTAAATTAAGCTGGCTTCGGGAAGGCCACACTGCTGTCATAACCGGCGGCGCCAATGGTATTGGCAGAGCGGCGGCAGAAACGTTTCTCGCTCATGGTATGCAGGTCGTTATCGCTGATAACAATGAAGACGCCCTGGCCACTACCGCGCACGAACTCAGCGAGCATCACTATCGACTGGAGACGATCACCTGCGACGTGCGCAGCTATGAAGACGTTTGTCGTCTGCGTGATTTCGCTCTTGAACGTTTCTCCAACGTCGACTGTCTAATGAACAACGCAGGAGCCTCAGTTACTCGGGGGCTGCCATGGGAAGACCTTGAAGGCTGGAAAAAACAGCAGGACATCAATCTATGGGGAATCGTGCATGGGTGCCATGCCTTCATCCCTGGAATGCTGGCGAAAGGCCAAGCGGCGACGATCATCAATACCGGTTCCAAACAGGGCATCACAAATCCACCAGGTGGATTCGCTTACAACTTATCAAAGGCAGGTGTGTTGAACTACACCCAAAGCCTGGCCTATGCGCTGCGAGAACAAGAAAATGCCAGCATTACAGCGCACCTGCTGATACCGGGTTTCACCTATTCAAATATGATCCAACAATTTGTGCCGAGCCAGCCGCCCGGCGCATGGTCTACGAAACAGGTGGTCGATTTCATGCTAGAGGCGTTGGCCGAGGGAGACTTTCTGATCCTCTGCCCCGATAACGATACGAACCGACGACTCGATGAAAAGCGCATGCAGTGGCAGGCTGACGACCTCATCAAGAATCGGCCTGCTCTATCGCGCTGGCACCCGGAGTTTTTGGAAGCCTACCAGCGCTTCGTCGACCAATAGATGCAAGGCTAGAGTCAGACGCGAAACCGGAGCAGCGTATCTTGATCCCCGCCAGCGCCGCCCAGCACGTGCTGCAGGTAAGTCTCATAGGTCTCCATCCACATGCCCTGAGAACGCTCGCGACCGGCTTCTACGTCGCTCTTGGTGCTTTTCATGTACCAATTGTTGCAGCGTAGCCAAACTTTACCATCGGCAGATGCATTGCATCGCGCAGTCCAATCTGCCACCGCTTCAGCCCTGGGCTCGACCTCGTGGGCACCCTCCTGACGCATGCGGGACACCAGATTGGCAATGTACTTACCCTGCTCCTCGCAGAGCAAGGTCACGTTGGTGACCGGATTCAAACTCTGGGGTCCAATCATCAAATAGAAATTTGGTAAGTTTTCCACATGCATGCCCCACAGCGATTGGGGACGGGTCATCTGCCAGTTGTTGGCCTCATTTGCACCATACTGATCTGCAAGGGTCACGCCGTCCCGACCGGTCACGGGAAAGGGGATATGGTTGCTATCAAAGCCGGTGGCGTAAATCAGAACGTCAACGTCATGTCGGTCGCCGCTCGCCATTTCCACACCGCTCTCAGTGATGTTGACGACCCCGTTCGGATCATTCACTAACCTGACATTCGGTTTATTGAATGTGGTGTAGTAATCATCGATAAACAAAACCCGTTTGCAGAAAAAGGGGTAATCGGGCGTTAACAGCGCCGCCAGTTCCGGGTCTTCTACCTCATGCTGAATGCGTTTTGCGATAGCCGCACAGATTTTGCCGTTCGCCTCCTCGTCGTGCAGCATCTCGAAGTTGAATGGCAGCTCGCTGTCCCGCGGCGTGCCATTTTGCCAATCAACATAGCGCAGACTCTCGCTATAACCGCCTTTCTTGAACGCATCGACAATTTCCGGGGGCGTCGGCTCGTCGTCTCTAGGCAGTGCCCATGTGGCGGAGCGCTGAAAAACCGTAAGAGTCTCAACCTCATCGGCGATGCTGGTGATGACCTGGGCCGCAGATGCGCCCGTGCCAATGATTCCTACGTTCTTGCCCTTTAAGTCGACACCGTAGTCCCATTGGGCGGTATGAAAACTCTCGCCTTTGAACTGCTGCATGCCTGCCACTTCAGGCATCCGCGGCGTTGATAAGGGGCCATTCGCACTCACCACATGGGCTGTCACATAGTCGCTACCACAAGCCCCTTTCGCCATGTCGTGGGTATTGATCTGCCATTGCCCCGTGCCGATGTAGTTGATGCCCGTTACCTTGGTTGAAAAGCGTATGTGTGGCTCCAGGCCGCAATACTCGACCAGCTGATCTGTATAGGTCGCGATTTCGTGCTGGGTGACATATTTCTTGGAGGGAATGAAGCCAATGCGATCCAGAAAGGGCAAGTAGGCATATGACGGTACGTCGCATGCTGCTCCGGGATAGCCGCCCACGCCCCCCTTTTGCCATACGCCACCAAGCGAGGCGCCCATTTCTAAAATGCAGAAGTCTTCAATACCGGCTTCTTTCAAAAAATAACCGCATAGCAAACCGGAAAACCCGCCGCCTACGATGACCACTTCGTGTTGATTGGACATAGCATTTACCCTTCGATCTGAGGTAGTAGGACTGTGGTGACAGTCCGATAGATTAGAGAGAAGACGTGAGGATTAGTTCCCACGTTTGCCGTTGATTATGCCAGCACGAGAACAAAATGACTGCCTTGACAGACAGCGTCGAGGGATCGGCAAGGTTCAGTCGGCAAACATGACGCCTTTGTTCAGGTGAACACTCAGCACCCGACGTAGTTTTGATCCGCGCACTTCATCGCATTGTCTTGGGCCCGGGCAATCTCACTTTGAGCCATGCTCGAGGCCAAACGCTCGCGGCTGGCGGCAGCTTGAGGATATCCATTTGCAGAAGCTAGGTTAAACCACATGTGTGCTTTGACCGGATCGCGAAAGGTGCCCTTGCCATCTGCGTAGGCAATACCCAGATTGTGCTGGGCTTGGGGGTAGCCTTGCGCAGCCGCTTGTTGAAACAGCCGCAGTGATTCTTTGAAGTTTTGAATGACGCCTTCGCCTTTCAGATACAGGGTACCTAGTGCATCTAGGGCCTGGGGCGACTGTTGTTCGGCGGCCTGTTGGTAGTAGCGCTGAGCGGTTTGACGATCAACATCAGTACCCAAGCCCTGCTCATACATCAGTCCCAACTGAAACTGGGCTTCGGCATTCCCCTGCTCTGCCAGCGTCTCGTAGAGCTCAAGCGCCGTGACGTATTCTCCTCGCTCGAAGGCATCATTGGCGGTTGGTAGGTCTTCGGCACTGCTCGTTGGCGCCCACAGGCAGATAACGATCAGCAACCAAGTTTGGCAGGCGATCGCCCGCAAGGTGACAAATCGACGTTCACTGGTAGGTGCAGTAGCGTTCATAAGGTGTGCGGGCATTTCACATTCTCTACTTCCACCATAAATCGGCATCGATACAAGTTTTCTTGAGCGCCAGGCTAAAAGGAGCGGGTTTCACCAATTTTCAGGACCCATGCCTGCTGCTCTCCCAGACCTTGTGCAGAGGCTGCGGCTTTGAAGCGCCCAGGCGGCTGGTCAAGCGGTTCGTCAGACAGATCAAAGGTACCGAAGTGCATGGCAACCGCTGCCTTCGTTTTCAGGTCTATTGCCGCCGTGACCGCCTCTTCTGGGTTCATATGCGATGCCCGCATCATCTGCCGTGGGGCATAAGCACCGATAGGAACCGCAGCAAGATCGAAGGGCCCGAGATAATCGGCAATCGCCTTAAAACCTGAAAAGTAGCCCGTGTCTCCAGCGTGATAGAAACGCCGGCTGTCGCTGATCACCGCCCAGGATGACCAGAGTGTCTTATTCGTATCGGTCAGACTACGTTTGCTCCAATGCTGAGCGGGCAAACAATGCACTGTGAGACCGGCGAGATCCAAACTTTGTCCCCAGTCCAACTCCTTTACGTTGGTAATGCCGTGGTGGCGCAGCAGGGCGGCATTACCCATGGGAACTAAAAACAGCGTTTGTGCATTGCGTGCTGCCAGCGACCGCAGGGAGGGAATGTCGAGATGGTCATAGTGATTGTGAGAGATAACCACGAAGTCGATTGTCGGCAGATCATCTATTGCGATTGGAGGTGGCACAAAACGCTTGGGGCCCAACGGCGGTACCGGGCTGGGAACCTTTGACCAAATCGGGTCTGTTAAAAAGCTCATGCCTCCCATTTGCACAAGCATTGTCGAATGACCGATCCAAGTTAGAGATGGTTGGCTGTCCGAGCTGTAACCAAGTAACCGATCTAAGTCAGGTATTTGCATCTGGGGCGCATTATCGCCACTGCGGAAATAGGTACCGAGGCGGCGGAACATGAAGGGGGCTCTGACGCTAAAGCTACCATGATCAAGTGACTTACTTGGGTTGGCATAGGTACCTTCCTCCTGAGGCGCTCCTTTAATCGCAGTTGAATCTGTTTGAGCGAACCCTTTCGCATCAATCAACAGCAAATACAGCAGCGCGATTATTAACCTTCTGT
>JADHNQ010000055.1 GCA_016779425.1 Pseudomonadales bacterium
GCCAAAGGTCATCAGCACGAACCCATATCGAGCTTTGTTGCCCAGTAGATAAATCGCCAGCACCGTTAAAAGCATCGCGAGCCAATCGATTCCGTAGTAGTTCATGGTAGTGGCCAGTTGCAACAGGTGCTTTGTTTGTACGCCGAGACGCTGGGGGTGCTCAAGCTATTGCATCAGGCTTGATGGCAAGTGTGATCTGGTTGGCAGATCGCGGCTATCTGGCAATTTACCCATTCGCCAGATTCAAATGCTTTTACTACCTCGAGAGACGTCTCATCGAAATCCTCTGCGACCCAGAGCTCATTACGCAGTCGGCCGGGACGGCGAGGTTGTGAGCGCTGATCGTAGGACGGTGGCTTAGCGCTTAGTTCGCCGGCCCCTATGACGGCGGTCTCACCTCCGGACTCGGTCTCTGCCATTAACTTTAACAACCGAGATATGGCTTTATGGATATCGACTTGGTGCATATCGCCAACCTGATTAGACACGTTTAAATAACGATAGCTAGCAGGGGGCATTGGTCAATGAAAATTCATTCGAGCGCTCCAACGGGCTCAAGGAATTGTTGATCCAATCGAACAATACAGCGTGTTTCATTGGCGAAAGCCGATGCTGCCCGGCAATCTGGATCACTTTGGGATTCCAGTCGGTATGTTTCGTGATCAGCAAGGCTCGCAAAAGAAAACAGTGCAACCGCTAAGTCACTGGCACTTTCTTTTGGTAGAAAATAACCGTGGTGCGTACCACCAAACTTGGGTATTAGGTGTAGCCACATGTCAGCGTACTTGCGGAATTCTTCGCGCTTGTAGGGATCGATCTGGTGCTGCAGGAAGCAGTTGATCATCGCTATGTCCTCATTCTCTCAGTCTGTTACAAACTGGCGAACACCATAGCAATGACACATAAAATGCGGTGAGGCGTTTTTGGCAGAACAGCTCGCTTGCAGGTTAGCCCAAGGTAATGGGAATCGCCTTGTATCCTGCTGACTCGAACGCTTGCTGCACAGCGCCGCTTGCATCTGGGCACAGGGCGATCATCGAGCCACCGCCGCCGCCTCCAGTAAGCTTGGCGCCAATGGCCCCATGCTTGCGGGCAATATGCACGAGTTCCTCCAGCTCCGGGGTAGAGAGCTGCAGTGCGTTCAGATAACCGTGGCACAGGTTCATCAATTCACCGAGCTCTGCGAGTCGACCCTCTTGCAGGGCATCGTGGCCAAGTTCCGTAAGCTGTCCGATCTGGTCGAAGATGCTGTCGTATCGATCCGGGTACTGCTGCCACGACGCGCGTACACGCGCCACTGTATCGGCAGTAAGGCTCTCTTTTCCGGTGACACCAATGACCAATTCCAGAGACTGCCCCAAATTGACATTTCTAAACTTGGCTTGCTGCTGGTCTTGATCTTGATTTCGCTGATACAGCAATGGCGTGCCGTATGTGGCCACGGTGTTGTCGATACCAGAGGGTGTGCCGTGAGCGGTTTTTTCGCACTCGAAGGCCAGTTCGTTGATGCGACCATCGCTTAGGTTTAGGTCATAGGCATGGTCTACTGCCCGCAAAATGGCAACGGCCAACGCCGACGAGCCGCCGAGACCCATGGCGCGAGGAATGTGCGGGAACACTTCGATGGTCATATTTTGCTCAGCCAAGCCAAGCTGACTCAGCATGGTGGCGATAATGCCGGCGAACCCCGGGGTGGCGGGTCGTACCCGCTGTTCGATACCCCAGCGCGGTATGAGCACATTGATACCGTCGCCTTCCTTTCGCACCGAGGCTTCTACTGCGATGGGAATTGGTAAGGCAATGGCCGGGCGTCCGTAAACGACGGCATGCTCCCCTAACAGAATGATTTTACCGTAGGCGGATTGACGATCCGCAGTCTCCGGCATCGCGACCTGACGTGAAAGGTTTTTGGCGATTTCCTGAGCCTTCCAGACTTTGATTTCACCGGACTCGATCAGGCTTTCGACAACGGTTTCAAACACGTCCTCGGCAACGCCCGCGGTACTGGCCACGCTGCGTGCATGCAGGTTCATATGGTTTTGCTGAATGCCGTCGGTCGAAAGTGCGCGCAGGGCAGCAAAGTTCTGAGCCAAACCGATCACGCCCATGATGCCGGCAAGTTCTGATGCGTCGGGAGAGCCCAGCAGGCGGTGATTGATGCGCACGCTCGGATTGGTTTCCAGGGATCCGCCAACGGTGCCGACTTTCATGGGTATGGCGATCTCGCCAACCAGATAACCCGTCTCGCGCTTATGCCAGCGGGTGAGAGCCTGATAGCGTCCACTGCGTGCCGCATAGGCGTGAGCTGCGGCCTCGATAGCCCGCCAGTCATTGCCGGTTGCCAGCGCAACGGCATCCACGCCATTCATGATGCCCTTGTTGTGAGTTGCTGCTCGGTAGGGGTCAGCCAGTGCCAGGTCATTGGCCAGTACGATTCCGTCGCGTACTTCCTCGCCACTGTAGCCCTTACCCTCTAAGTTCTTTAGTGGAATGCGGACTGTAGCGCGAGCAATCGCGCGGTCGGTGAGGTTGGACAAAATGCGCAGGAATACCTTGCCGCCGGTGAGACCCTCAACATAGGAGGCAACGCCTTCGCACATGGTGTTCACCAAGTTGGCGCCCATGGCATCCCGTGTGTCGACCAACAGGTGCATGACCACCATCAACCGTCCGTCTTCTTCGGCCTGATAATCAAAGACTTCTATATCGAGCGCACCGCCGCCTCGGGCGACCATTTTCGGGTGCAGGCTGTTCGCCAGTGCAACGATATCCTCTCGGTGCTCGAGCAGCTTCTGCTTGACCTGTTCAGGGTCTGAATCAATGACGATCTGCACTTGGCCAATCAAGATTGGGTCGACTGGCTCTACCGTAAAGCCGCCACCCAATCGCGCCATGCGGGCAGCGCCTGATAAACCAGCGACGATTGATGGCTCCTCGACGACCAGGGGCACGACATAGTCACGGTTGTTGATTAAGAAATTCAGCGCCACGCCCATGGGTAGCCCAAATACGCCGACGACGTTTTCAATCATTTTGTCCGCGACGTTTAGCTGTACCTGGTGGTTGCCGCTGCTCAGCAGCTGCACATCCTCGCTGCTCAGCATACCCCGCTGATGCAAGGCGCTTATGCGCTCTGCGATGGGCATGCGGAAAAAATTAGGTATGCGTGATGAACCTGCCTGCTTCGGGTGATCAGCAGTAGACGGATCGTTATCCGTGCTCGAGTACGACGCCATGGGAAGCCATCTCCAAATCTAGTGGGTTGAAGCCGTCTTCTACAGCCCGTTGTCGAAATACTGCCAGGGCATGGGGGTCGTCGGAAAAACCAATACCAATATCGCCACCGCCAGCGCCGCAGGGTTTGTAGAGCACGCCTGAGGCGGCGGCAAGTGTACCTAACCTCGTGTGTTCGTGGGTGAAAATATTCAGGTGGGCAGCGTCATCGAAGGTTTTAAGCGCTGTGCAATAGTGGGCCAAAGTTTCCAGGTTCGGCACCCCGACACTCAGGCCTGTGCTGGCCGCGATCAAGTCATCCAGAGATGCGGTATCAGCTCGTCGCCGCCATTCATCGAAGGAAGCAATATGACCTTGAGTACCAGCGCTTTTGCCACTGAATACGACCTGCCAATGCCATTCAGGGGGCAGCTCTGCCGGAGTTGCCTTGCCCTGCTGAAAATGAATCAGACCGCCGTGCCATACGCTGGCGATATCAAGACCGCTGCCTTTGCCGCCTTGCCAGTCTCGGTGTATGGCCATGGCCTCGGTCAGGGTCGGGTTTCTAGCGGTTAGCTCGCACAGCAGCCGATAGGTCGCCGCACAGACCGCTGCCGATGAGCCAAGCCCCAGCTTCTGACTGTCCTGGAAAAATGCCGAACTATCGGTATGAACGCGCATCGCCTGCCCGCACTGATCTAGGGAGCCAAAGCCCCAATGCCTTAAGACCGCTGCGAGTAATGCAGTAGCCGGATTCTTGGGTAGCTCGTTGGCTGGGCAGGATACGGGCTCGGCCTCAAAGCCCTGACTGGAAAAATGCCATGCGTCGTTAGAAGACCGGGAGGCGGCAACGGTTGCTGGCGTGTTCAGAGTCATAACGCCAGCAGCTGCACCGGCAAGCACGGCGTATTCACCCCATAGAACGACTTTGCCGGGGGCAGTCGTTTTGATCATTCAATCACTCGCGCACCGTCACCCAGAGGGCTTCGTATGATCTTGATTACTCCGGGTACATCGCTAAGCGCGCTGACGACCGCATCGGCGCTGGCGGATAGACAGACGGCCTTAACTTGTGGGCCAGCATCTACCGTAAAGAACACATCGTGTCCCAAGGCTCGCAGGCTACGGACTCGGTCCATGCAAGCGATGCTGGCAGGGGTCCAGTAGCTTAGTGTTGGCTGGCTGGTCAGCATGACGGAGTGCATTTTCAGGCAGCTTAGCTCGGCCACAGCACTCAATGCCGCGAAGTCTTTGCTGCTAATCGCATCAGAGGCCGCGGTGAAATCTGCTGCAGCATCCCGCAGCCAAGCGTTGTAGAAGGCTGATGTCAGCCGTGAGCGCTCCATGCCCTCGCCGGAGCCGACGTCCTTGGCTTCTGTGCTTGTGACGGCAACGACCACCTCCAAGGCCCAGTGATCTTTTTTCGCCATGGGCACAGCCCACCACTGTGGTGGCACTAAGGCAACAAAACCGCCATAGATCGATCTAGCGGCGCTCGCGGAGCCTCTGCGCGCCCACTGGGAGCACATGGCTTGGTCGAGTCCCAATTCGCAGAACGCGTTTATCGCGGTTATGAGAGCCGCAAACCCAGACGCTGAGGATGCCAGACCAGCACTGGTGGGAAAGTCGTTGCTGCTATGGATTTCCAGGGGCGGAATATCGAAGCTGCCGCGCAGAGTTTCCAGCCAGCGGTTAAGTTTGGGGTCGTCGGCAGGGGCGTCATTGAGTACGAAAGCATCCTTCGCCGCATCGGTAATGTGCGTGGTGGTGGTGAGCCCTGCCAGGGTGATCGACAAATTTGGGGTTGCAGGCAAATTACCCACCCGCTCCTGCTTGCCCCAGTACTTCACCAGTGCAATGTTGGGGTGTGCTTGCGCCGTTGTCATTGACTCAAACCCGTTTAGCGGTACGCATCTGGCGGCGTAAATTCAAAGCCCAGACGCTCAAGTTCTTCGGCAATGCCGATGGTGACCAGGTCGCCGTATTCTGGTCCAACGATCTGTACGCCAATGGGCAGGCCGTCTTTGTTCAGGCCCGTGGGAATTACCGTTGACGGTAAGTAGGCGACGCCAGTCAAACCTGCCCAAAACACTTGTTCGAAGTAGGGCCGCTCATCGTTATCGACCAAGATGGTGCGCTCACCAAACGGTCGGTGATCGTGGGCAAAGGCCGCAGTGGGCATGATGGGCATAATCAGTGCATCAAAGTCTGAAAAGTACTCGTGCCACTCCCAGCGCAGTTTGTGACGAGCTTCATTGGCCGCCGACCAATCGCGAAACGATGAAACCTGACCGCGAAAAACGCGGGCGGCGTCGCTGTCATCCTCTGGGCTTAGGCTCTTCACATGCTCAACCAACGAACTGTAGCTTTCGTCGGGCATGCGCGAGGCCATGGTGGCATGCAGCAAATGCTGATAGATCTTGTGTGAGGCGTCAGCCTCGAAACCTGGTCGCGACGATTCGTCGATCTGCGCGCCAGCGTCGCGCAGCGCCGACGCAACCAGGTCAACCCGCGCCTCAACCTCCTTCGCTACCGGAAAATTCGCCGCGCTGCGCCATATGCCAATGCGTAGGTCCGACAATTTGCGCGCGCCTAAGTCCGGCATGTCCAGCTTGTATCCTCGTGCCACGATAGGGTCTGGACCAGCCAGCAGGTCGAGGGAGGTGCGCAGATCCTGGGCAGATCGTGCCAGCGGGCCAATGACCGAGATATCTGGCATCGCGCGCACGCCGGGTAATGCCGCGTGGCCTTTCATCCACAGTAGGCTGTGGGTTGGTTTGTGGCCGAACACCCCACAAAAATGCGCAGGATTGCGGATGGAGCCACCGATATCTGAACCGATCTCCAGTCCAGTAAGGCCAGCGGCGAGGGCGGCGGCGGAACCGCCAGAAGATCCGCCGGAACCCTTTGAATGATCGAAGGGATTATTGGTGGTGCCATATACATCGTTGTAGCTCTGAAAGTCCGCCAACGAGATCGGGATGTTGGTTTTACCAAAGACATTGGCACCGGCCGCTTTGAGTCTTTTGATGGCCTCGGCGTCCTCAAAAAAAACGTTGTCCTTAAGCGCGGGATTACCCCAAGTCGAGGCGGTGCCTGCGAGGTGAAAAGACTCCTTCACGGTCATGGGCACGCCGTGAAGCGGTCCATGCACCTTGCCCTTGGCAAGGTCTGCGTCGGCCCGTTCGGCGTCGGCGAGCGCTTGTTCTCGTGTATCAACGACGATGGCGTTAAGTTCGCCGTTGTGCTCATCTGTTCGAGCCAAGAAAAAATTGAGTAACTCAACAGCAGAAATATCTTTGTTTTGGATTTTTGCCGCCAACTCAGTGGCGGACGCAAAGGCTAGCTCGCTCATCGTGTTCCCTCGTCCTCAGTCCTTAGAGTCGTGAGCCTGCCAAGTCAGATTGTGCTTGGCAACCAGCCCGACGTATCCAGTTAGGTGAGGCAACTGGTCAGCTATCGAGATCTTCCCTAAGGCGTTCCATCCAGCGTTCGATGGTTTTGCGAGTTGGCGGCAGATCAAGTGCGATCAATGCAAGCCCAAGCGGAAACATCCAAAACCCTAGAATGGGTAAGAAACCAAACACGCCCCCAACCATGAAGAGCAACCCAACGAGGCTGCGAATGCCCGGCGGCACCTTTGTTTTTGCCCATACCAAGACGCCATATGAAAATGCCTTGGCCCGACGCGTCAGGTCTGATTGTTGCTCAGGCAAGGCGATAGCTTTTTGTCACGAGCTGCTTAGACATAGGCGGGCTGATCGTCGGGCGCCTCGTGATCAAACGGGTGGGCGCGTCGCGACAGCGTAGGGTCTACCGAGCGATAACGAAAAACACCGTCATCTGACGCCACACGCTGCAGGCGGTTGCGGTGCATTAGCAAATGAACGTGTGCGATTGCTTCACCCAGGGCCATCATCATTTGCCGCGAATCCAGCTTGCGTGCGAACAGCACCGGCAGCAGATCCTTGGCGATTTGGGGTTCCACGCAGGCTTCCTCAATGGCCAGCATGCGGTCTTCATGATGGTTAATCAGGTCGCGGAGCCTCGGTTTAACGCCAAAGAACGGCAGATTGTGCGCAGGCAAAACGAAGGTGTCCTCGGGAATCACTTCTAAAAAGTGGTCATGGGACTCCATCCAATTTTTCAGTGGATTCGCGTTGGGTTCTGTGGGGTGCACACTGACGTTGGAGGTGATGATGGGCAAAATTTGATCGCCAGAGATCAGCACCTTTAGCGCTGAGCTGTAGAGGCAGGCGTGCTCTGGCGAGTGGCCAGAGCCGACGACAATCTGCCAGTCGGTTTCGCCGATCCGTAGAATTTGACCGTCCTGCAAACGCTCGTAACCCTGCACCATGGTCGGCATGCTCATCCCTTCGGACGAGCGAGACGCCCACATTTTGGCCAATTGCTCCAGGTAATCCTTCGGCATGCCGGCTTGCACGTAGAATTTCTCGCCGATCCAACCAGATTGGGAGTTGCCCCCACCATTGGCGAAGGCCCGGGCCTGGAAGTACTCGCCTTGGGTCATATAGAGCGGGCAGCGGAAGCGATCGGTGATGTGTTTGGCTTGGCCAATATGGTCTGGATGCATATGGGTGCAAATCACGCCGAGCACCGGCCGACCACCGATGGCGTTGGTAAAAACGTCTTCCCACACTTGCGTGGTTTGCGCGTTGGACAACCCGGTATCGACAATCCACCAACCGTCGTGATCTTCAAGTAAGTATAAATTGATGAATGCCAAGGAGCCGCTCATTGGCATGGCGAGCCAATAAACGCCGGGCGCTACTTCTTGAAGTTCACCCTTGGCCGGGCGCTCGTTTATGGGGTAGGTAATTTCGTCGAAGGACGTGGGTCTTGTAATGCTCATAGGCGGAGTATAGCTGCTGGGTGATGACAGCGCTGCTGGTGATTTGCTTGGGCGCACGTGGAAGGGTTGCCAAGCCGAGGACTTTGGTAGATTTTGATGGCAAGGAAGTGAGGAGAGGCGCTTGTGGAGTCAGTTTTAGCAGGCCGGACAGTCGTAGAGGTTAGCCAAAGTCCCGCCGCCGGGCTGGCCACCATGGTCATGGCGGATTTTGGTGCCGACGTCATTTGGTTTGAATACGGTGGGCAGAACGGCAGCAGGGCAAATGTAGAGAAGTCAGGCGAGGGGTACCGCGTCTGGCATCGCGGCAAACGCCGTATACCCGTGAATCTGGGCGCAACAAGTGACGCTGCCCAATCTGAGGCTGACACAATACGCGAGCATATCCTTGCCAGTGCGGACGTTTTTGTCACCGATCTCAGCGTCGAGCGCCTTGAAGAGCTGGGCCTCGACTGGTCTGCCCTGGGCGCAAGGCGTCCTGACTTGGTGCACGCAGAGGTCAGCGCCTTTGGTGATGGCAATCCTTTTTCGATCCTCGCGGCAGATGGCGATCGCGGGATGCCGCGAGAGAGTCTGGTTGCCGCAGCCATCGGTCGCATGATGCTGTTTGAGGGCGTGGCAAAGCGTCCCGGGCCGGTTTACTCCGCGGTACCTGTGGGTACCCATGGTGCTGCACAGGCAACCTTGGCAGGTGTTTTGGCCCAACTCGTGGCGCGCCAGTCTGGCCGTCTGGGCCAACGTCAACAAACCTCGATTTTGCGGGCGCTAACATCCTATGATCTGGTGGCCCTGGGCGCGAGCCAGTTGGATGAGTCACCGTTTCCAGTGGTTAATCCGCTGGAAGTCCTGCCTATGCTGAATTTCCAGCCAGTACAGTGTGCGGACGGACGCTGGATGCAGCTCGGTAATTTGCTCCCTCACCTGCAAGTCAATTTTCTGAAGGCTGCGGGATTGAGCGATATTCTAAGTGACCCTTCATTCGGACAAGACCCGCCCGATGAGACTACGATCGAGGGTTTTCGCCGGCGCGTTTGTGAGCATATGGCGACCCGCACGTTGGATGAGTGGATGAGGGAGTTTGAGGCGGACGGGGGAGTGGCTTCGCATCCTTATCAGAGCACTCAGCAAGCCATGCGGGACCCTGACATTGTGGCCAATGGTCATAGCGATGACAGCCACGGCTTCCCTCAGTTAGGCGTGCTTGGAAGATTTCAGCGTACACCGGGAACTGTCGCGCCACCGCCCGTGGACTTAACCTTGGCTGACCTAGCGTTGCCGAAAAGATTCACGCGGGGGTCTGGGGAGACAAGTGCCACTAGCATGGCGACTCGATCCTTACCGCTCACAGGAGTTACCGTTGTTGAGGCCGCAGCCATTATCGCCTCACCCTTGGGTGCCTCAATGCTCGCAGACTTGGGTGCCCGGGTGATCAAGCTCGAGCCGATCGCTGGAGACCCGTTCCGCCTCATGGCCTTTGGTCTTGGTGCGGATCGCTGTAATACCGACAAAGAGAGTATTGCACTGAACTTGAAGAGCGAGGCGGGCCAAAAGATCGCCCAGGATCTGGTTGCCGGCGCCGATCTGTTCATCCACAACTACCGCCCGGGTGTGCCAGAGCGGCTGGGTCTGGACTACGAGACTCTGTCAAAACGCAATGCGCGTTTGGTGCACTTGTCAGCGACCGGTTACGGCACTCAAGGTCCGGGCAAGGTTCGTCCTTCCACGCATCCCGTGCCCGGCGCCGCACTAGGCGGCGTGCTTTATCAATTCGGTGAACTACCGAGTACGCCGCTGGCCTATGACGAGATGCTGGATGTAAGCCGACGCTTGTTTCGAGCGAATGAGCTGAATCCGGACCCCAACACATCCTTCGTGGTGGCCAGTGCCGCGGTGATGGGACTGTTAGCCGCAGCCCAAACTGGGCAGGGACAGAAGGTGGAGCTTGATATGTTCGGCGCCAACGCCTATGCCAATTTTGACGACTTCGTCGACGTTGGTGCGGGTAGTGCCAGGCTACCGTTGGATAGTGACTATCGGGGCAAGGGGCCCTTCGAGCAGCTGTATCCGTGCCGCGAAGGTTGGCTGATGATCAGTATTGACCTTGAGGTTGACCAGCAACGTTTGCTCGCAGAAATTGGCAGCTTCGATAACCTGCTGACGCAAGATGCTAGCTATTGGCAGGATCGGTTACTTCCCTTGGGCTTGGGCGCGGTGCGTGCTGATGGCTCAGTGACGGGCCTACGTATTCGAGAACCTCAGTTTGCCACTTGTGAGCTAGCGGTGGCTTTCGAGCACCCAATTCACGGTGCGGGCATCCGACATGGGGCAATGTCGGGTTGGCCCATGAGTGACAGAACCCTACAGGGCCCATGCCGTACTGGTGATGCCTGTGAAACTCTTTT
>JADHNQ010000056.1 GCA_016779425.1 Pseudomonadales bacterium
GCTGCCGGCGATGCCAGCAATTGACACCTTTGTAGCGCCTACCTAATATGCGCGCTCTTTCGGGGCCATAGCTCAGCTGGGAGAGCGCGTGAATGGCATTCACGAGGTCGGGAGTTCGATCCTCCCTGGCTCCACCACTTTTTTTCGTCTGACGAGTCGCGAGCTGTTTACGCCTAGAGGTTCCGCTCTCGGATAACGCTCATGATCGTCAGGTCGACATCTGTATCCCCTCTTTACGAACTGTGCACCTACCAAGGTGCGCGGCCTACCCGGTGGCGTTTTTTACGTTTGATAAGCTGTTTTGTCTGCGAGTTGCAGCTTAGTATCGGCGCTGATTGGGAGGGCCTATGAATACGAAACATCTTCTGCATCGAGAATTGCATCCCATTGCCGAGTCGGTGCCAGCATTTGAGTTTACGCGGGATAACCTCGATCAGTTTCGAAACGCCAGACTCTCTTCAGCAGTGCTGGGAGACGCCGGGGCCGCGGGGGTACATCGTGAAGTGGTCGTGATCAACAGTTCTGGCGTTACAGGGGGCACTCACGAAATGTCGTGTTTACTCTACAGCCCGAAAAACAATAAAGCCGCTGCCGCTTACCTGCACATTCACGGCGGGGGTTACGTCGGTGGGCGCAAAGAATACTCAGACCCGATGAATACCTTGATTGCTGCGAAGCTTGGAATCACCGTCCTCGCTGTCGGGTACCGCCTGGCACCAGAGCATCCCGTGCCGGCGCCCCTGGATGACTGTTATTCTGCCTTGGCTTGGCTGCATGACCGAGCAGAGCACCTCGGCATCGATAGCCGCCGCATCGCGATTGGCGGCGAAAGTGCTGGCGGTGGACTGGCTGCGGCTCTCGCTATCCGCGCTCGAGACGAAGGCAAGTATCCTGTATGCCATCAACATCTTACCTATCCCATGCTCGACCATCGCACCGGAACGCCAGAACACTATGGCGATCCGCTGGTAGGAGAGTTTGTGTGGACTCGCGAAAGCAATCAGTTTGGTTGGTCTTGTTACCTGGGGTCGCATCCAGCCCAGGCGCCCCATGTGCCGGCCATGGTGAGCGATGTGAAAGGTTTGCCGCCGGCTTGGATGTTTACCGTCTCGTTGGATTTGTTTCGCGACGAAAACATCAGCTATGCGCAACGGTTGCTAGCGGCGGGTGTCGACACGGAGCTCGTCGTGATGCCGGGTGCCTGTCATGGTTTTCAGTTGTTACCCAATACGTCCCTTGGTAAGCGCTATGTAAACACGCATCTTGAGGCCCTCGGTCGCGCGTTAAAAGTTTCGTAGAAAGATTGCCTATGCTACTGATATATATAGTTATTTAAGGAAGATATTGTGCAAATTCCTGAACATTGGACACATAAGGAAAATCAGCTAAAGCGGGAGATACGGTTTAAAGATTTTTCTGCGGCCTTCGCTTTTATGACCCGAGTTGCCCTGTTGGCCGAGCAAGCGAACCATCACCCCAACTGGTCTAACGTCTACAACGTCGTCACGATCGCGCTGACGAGCCATGACGCCGGCAATGTGGTCACCGAGAAAGATCTTGCGCTAGCAGGCAGCATAAACAGCCTGTTGGCCTAAGCGACCGCTTACTCTTTTGGGCGATCCGTATTTGATGAACCTCGGTCTGGGGGTTCCGGTTCATGATCTGTCACCTTGGTCTACGGTACTGTGAGGGAAGGCGAATACCAGCAGATTGGCCTAAGACTTTTATTGTTGTCGGCTTTTGCTTTCGCTAAATTGGTGCAGAATTTTGTCACTCACGAAGGAGCAGTTGGATGCCTAAGATCACCTTTATTGAACACGATGGTACGCAGCACACAGTCGACGCTGAGGTTGGTAAAACTGTTATGCAGGCGGCCATGGATAATTTGGTGCCAGGCATTGACGCAGACTGCGGTGGCGAATGTTCCTGTGCGACCTGTCATGTCATGGTGAATGCAGACTGGACAGGCACAGTGGGTGGGCCGAATGAAGCGGAAGATTCCATGCTGGATTTGAACCCAGAACGTGCTGCAAATTCTCGCCTTTCCTGCCAAATGACCGTCAGCGATGATCTCGATGGTTTGATTGTTGATCTACCGGAGTTCCAATTCTGATGAGCGAAGCACCGACCTTAGATATGGCGGACTTTGATCCGCAAGACCTTGCGCTTGAAGACATAGACGTGAGCCAGCGCAGTATCTGGATACACGATAAAAAAATGGCATTCTTCGAGCGCCTCAGGGACGAGGCCCCCGTTCACTACTGCAAAGATTCTGAATACGGGCCCTACTGGTCGGTAACGCGATACAAAGACATTATGGAGATCGACGGTAACTGGCAGGACTTCTCGTCCGAGCCCGCCATCACCATTCTCGAGCCTGAAGAAGATTTTCCGCTGCCGATGTTCATTGCCATGGACCCCCCGGTCCACGACGAGCAGCGCAAGACAGTACAAGGTTCTGTCGCACCAGCTAACC
Organism: Pseudomonadales bacterium; assembly: GCA_016779425.1. Taxonomy (GTDB): domain Bacteria; phylum Pseudomonadota; class Gammaproteobacteria; order Pseudomonadales; family Azotimanducaceae; genus UBA4421. The sequence goes on from JADHNQ010000056.1 coordinate 2,477, forward strand.
TGAAGCTAATGGAAGAAACGATACGATCACGCACTCAGCGAGTGCTGGATGATCTCCCCATTGGCGAGCAGTTCGACTGGGTAGATCGGGTATCGATCGAACTGACGACGCAAATGTTGGCGACGCTCTTCGATTTTCCCTTTGAAGATCGCCGCAAGCTGACCCGCTGGTCCGATGTTGCGACCGCCGACGAAGAAAGCGGCATCGTTGAGAGCGAGGAAGCTCGGCAGGCCGAACTGTACGAGTGCCTGGAGTACTTCACGCGTCTGTGGCACGAGCGCGAGGAGCAGGGAGAGCGCAGTGACCTCGTGTCAATGCTTGCCCAGGGCGAGGCGACGAAGAATATGACGCCGCAAGAGTATCTTGGAAACCTGATCTTGCTGATTGTGGGTGGCAACGATACGACGCGTAATTCCATGACTGGCGGCGTCTGGGCGTTGAATCAAAATCCAGGTGAATATGCCAAGCTACGCAATAACCCCGGCGTGATTCCCAACATGGTCTCCGAAATCATTCGATGGCAGACACCGCTAGCGCATATGCGTCGGATCGCCAACAAAGACTATGTGTTAGATGGACAAACGATCAAGGCCGGCGACAAGGTCATCATGTGGTACCTGTCGGGGAATCGCGACGAGCGGTCTATCGACAGGCCTAACGAGTTCATCATCGATAGAGACAAGGCGCGTCAGCATTTGTCCTTCGGCTTTGGCGTGCACCGCTGCATGGGTAACAGATTGGCAGAGATGCAGTTGAGAATTTTATGGGAAGAAGTTCAAAAGCGATTCCATATGGTAGAGGTGATCGGTGAACCCAAATTAGTTCCATCAAACTTCGTGCACGGGTACACAGAAATGCAGGTCGTTCTGCATCCGCACTGATTGCAAGATTTGGAGCAAGCCAGCTTTTCAGCTGGCTTTTTTTTTGGTTAAGGTTCGACGGTCACAGGAGGACAGATGGCAATTTTTGTAAGCGGTGAGACACAGCTAGCCTATGAAGTTCATGGCGCGGGCTTTCCAATTTTGTTGATTGCGCCCGGCGGACTCCGCTCAGAGCGGGGTATGTGGCGAGGCAGCCCGCTGAATCCCCTAGCGGCGTTAAGCGATCACTTTCAAGTCATCGCCATGGATCAACGCAATGCGGGAGAATCCACAGGACCCATTGAGAGCGACCACGACTGGAGCACCTATACCCAAGATCAACTCGATCTCATGACGCATTTGGGTCACGGGCGATTCGCCGTAGTAGGTATGTGCATTGGCGGGCCGTACATTCTGAATTTATTGAAGACGGCACCGGAGCGCATCGTCGCTAGCGCTGTTATGCAAACGATTGGCCGCGACAATAATCGAGAGGAATTTTTGACCATGTTCGACGGCTGGGCCGAGCATCTGCAGGCCCGAGATCCGCAAATGTATCCGTCGGGCGCATTGGCAGCTCTACGCCGGCGTATGTTTGAAAATGACCTGACTTTTATGGCGATGAGTGATCAAGTGATCGAAGGTTTCGTTGCACCAATGCTTATCCTCGACGGAGCCGATACCTACCATCCGGCATCTTCATCCGAGCGGCTTGCGCAGCTACAGCCCCAGGCTCAGCGCATTCATGCATGGAAAGAACCTCCCGCTCTCGAGGCTGCAACTGAGGCATTCTTATCGTTTTTCCGAGCCCATGCGGTATCTGCTCCCTGATCAAGATTCTCAGTGGGTCAATGGGTGCCGATGATCCACACCTAGTATAAGGTAGCCGGCTGGTGAGACGGTCTTCTCTGGCTTGTCGCAGCATTTTCTTACCATGACATTAGGAGTCTGCATGTCGTTAGTAGCAGTAATGGAAACCAATAAAGGCACGATCCGGTTGGATTTGTATCCGGAAGAAACGCCAGTGACCGTCGCCAACTTTGTGAACTTGGTGCAACGGGGTTTCTACGACGGATTATCGTTTCACCGTGTGATCGACGATTTCATGGTTCAAGGGGGATGTCCTCAGGGTACGGGCACCGGCGGTCCAGGCTATCGATTCGCCGATGAGTTTGTGCCCAGCCTGCGTCACGACGCACCGGGCAAATTTTCAATGGCAAACGCTGGCCCAGGAACCAACGGCTCACAGTTTTTCATCACTCATGTACCCACCCCATGGCTAGATGACGCGCACAGCATCTTCGGTGCGGTGCAATCTGATGACGACCAAGCCGTTGTCAACGCAATTTCCCAGGGGGATAACATTGTGAGCATCACTATCGAGGGTGAAGTGGAGCCGCTGTTGAACAGTGTCGAACAAGTGAGCGACTGGAACGCTGTATTGGACGGATAACGCCGACGCGATTCGTCAGTGGAGAGAGGGTGTGGAATGAGTAACAAGCTGCTATTTGCTGATCTTAAAGTGATTGATATGAGCAGTTGGATAGCCGCGCCAGTAGCGGCGACGATGTTGGCCGACTATGGCGCCGAGGTCATTAAGATTGAGCCGCCAGAAGCAGGGGACGGCTACCGCAATTTTGCGCTGATGGCATCTTCTCCGACCAGTGATGTGAACTACACCTGGGAGATGGACAACCGTAACAAGCGCTCGCTAGCCCTGAACTTAAAGACCGAAGAAGGTCGCAAAGTGCTGCGCCACTTGGTCACAGAAGCCGATGTTTATATCACCAATACGCCGCATCCAATGCGTCGTGAATGGGGCCTAAACTACGAAGATCTCGCCGAACTAAATCCGGGGCTAATCTACGCATCGCTCACTGCCTACGGCGAGCAAGGACCGGAACGGGACCGAGAGGGCTTTGATCTGGTCGCCTACTGGGCTCGCTCAGGACTGATGGATTTGGTGCGCGCGCCGGGTGCAGACCCTGCGCCTGCGCTGCCGGGTATGGGTGACCATCCCACGGCGGTGAGCTTATATGCGGCAATCCTTACAGCGCTGTTTAAACGTCAGCAGACCGGAGAGGGCAGTCATGTGCATACCTCTCTACTTGCAAACGGCATCTGGTCAGCTTCCTGCATCGCACAAGGGGTGTTTGCCGAGGCCGATTTCACCCTCTATCACCATCTTTCGAGCCATCTTTTTACCCGCCTGCTCTATGAAGCATCCGACGGTCGGTGGCTGCAATTTAGTATGGTGCGCACGGATGAAGAAGTGGACATGCTGTTTACCGTTATCGGTCGGCCAGATCTGCTACTCGACCCCCGCTTCGTCAGTGCAGAACTGCGCGTTGAGCACGGCAATCTGCTGGTCGAGGAGATGAAGGCGGCATTGATCACTCAGACCTCCGATCACTGGATGCAGGCACTAACCGATGTAGGTGTACCTGTCGCCTTGGTCGGTCGAGTGGACGAATTAAGATCAGATCCTCAAGTTGTCGCCAACACTATGACCGTGACGCCAACTCCCGATGTGGGCATGCCTAGCGTGATCAAGCACCCGCTAAATATTGATGGTCTGGCTACCCGACCTGCAGGTCGAGCACCGGATCTGGGTGAACACAGTGAAGCGATTTTGGCTGAACTGGGCTATACACCTACAGACATTGCTCGCGCTAAAGAGCAGGGCATTATTTAAACGAGGCATTCTGCCCCCATGCAAATGCAGACTCCCGTTGTTCGAGACCTACTGCTTTTAGGTGGGGGCCATAGCCATGTGCAGGTGCTAAAGCACTTCGCCATGCATCCGGTGCCTGGGATTCGGCTTACGCTTATTTCCGATGACTACGTATCACCTTATTCGGGGATGGTGCCGGGCTTCATTGCAGGGCATTACACCCTTGATGAAATTCAAATCGCGCTAGAGCCTTTGTGCCGGAGGGCAGGCGCTCGATTCATCTGCGCAAGAGTCATAGGGCTGGATCGAGACGAACGTCGCGTATTGATGGCGGGGCGTCCGCCACTGCGCTACGACTACCTTTCGATCAACAGCGGCGCACGGCCCGATCTGAAGGGTATGCCCGGAATTGCGGTGAAACCCATCAGCGATTTTCTGGCTCAATGGCCCGCGATATATTCCAGCCTGGAGACCGGTGGTCAACCTCTGACGACCGCAGAATCCGCGTCTCCAGATCAGAGCAGAAAGATGAGGGGCGGTCTTATATTGGTCGGCGCTGGCGCTGGTGGTGTTGAGATGGCTTTCGCCTGCCGGGCCAGTTTGCCCAGTGATGTACCGATCAAGCTGGTAGGCCCGACGCTTTTGCCTAGCCTGAATCGTCGCGCGAAAAAGCTTATCAGCGAGGCGATGCGCGAATGGCGCATCGAGTACATTGCGCAGCGAGTGGCTAATGCGAGCGAGACCCGCAACGGTTATAGCATCACCTTGACCGATGGTGCCGTAGAAGAAGCGGATCAGCTGCTCTGGGTTACAGATGTTCGCGCACCTGAGTGGCTGGCCGGTTCTGGTCTTGAATGTGATGATAAAGGCTTTGCGAAAGTCGACGCGTCAATGCAGTGCATTGGCGATCGCCACATTTTCGTGGCTGGTGATGCAGCGCATCTGCAGGGACAAGAGCGGGCGAAGGCAGGGGTATTTGCGGTGCGTGCCGCACCGGTCCTGGCTGCCAACTTAGCGCGAGCGGTTCAGGGATTGCCGCTGCATGGCCCTAGGTCACGTTTCAGCCCCCAGGAGTCTTTTTTAACTCTGATTGGTCTGGGTGCCCCCGGTCGACCGGATGCGATCGCAGTCCGCGGCGCTTGGGCGCTACGTGGCAAGATTTTCTGGCGTCTTAAGGACTGGATCGACCAGCGCTTCATCCGTCGTTACAACGAATTACCCTCGATGGATGCTCAGTCGGTCGACTTGCCCGAGTCCCTCGCCGAAGCGTTACCCGATGATCCTATGCGCTGCGGCGGGTGCGGCGCCAAACTCGCCTCCGATCCATTAAGGCGAGTACTGCAGAGACTGCCGACACAATCCGCTCCACATGTGGCCCTGGGCATTGGCGACGACGCAGCCGAGGTGCGCCATGGCACGGGGTCGACCTTGCTCAGCGTTGATGGCTTTCGCGCGATGATCGACGATCCGTATCTTTTGGGCAGAATTTGCGCACACCACAGTCTCAATGACCTGTACGCGATGGGGGCGCAGCCCGCTTCTGCGCTGGCATTAGTAACGATTCCACTTATGGCGGAACCCATGATGGAAGAGGAGCTTTTCCAATTGTTATCTGGGGCCGTGGATGTTCTGAACAAGAGCGGCGCCCCGCTCGTGGGCGGGCATTCTGCTGAAGGCGCTGAACTGAGCATTGCCCTGACCGTCACCGGAACGCCAGGCCAGACCACTCTCAGGAAGTCTGGTGCCCAAGTAGGCGATGTATTGATACTGACCAAACCCTTGGGTACCGGAGTGATCCTTGCGGGTGCGATGCGGGGTATCCATGTTCCTGGCGCAATTTCTGCGGCGGTCGGCTGCATGGACTGCAGTAATGCTCTGTCTGTTGAGATACTGCAAGACTGTGGCGTAAATGCATTGACCGATGTCACTGGCTTTGGGTTGCTAGGTCATCTGTCAGAGATGCTTCGAGCCAGTGACTGTGGGGTTGCCTTGCGTCTTGCCGATATACCCTTGCTGCCCGGGGCTCTGTCTATGGCGAAGCGCAATATTGCAAGTTCTCTGCAAGGCGCCAATGCCCTGGCCCTAAGGGACTTTCGCTTGGTCGACGAACTTGATCCGTGCCGTCTGGCGATTCTCAGCGATCCGCAAACCTCCGGCGGCATGCTGGCCAGTTTGCCAGCCCACCAGGCTGATACCTGCATAAAAGCACTGCGCGATCAGCATATTGAAGCAGCGAAGATTGGCGACATTGTGCCCGCAGCAAAGCGCATCATTACGGCTTAGTGCAGGCGGCTAGAAGTAGGCCGCCATGGCAGGCCTGAAGCGATCCATGTCGACCAAGAAAGAATCATGTCCCTGCAGGCTGTCTAAGGGGACAAAGGCAACGTCTGCTACCTTTTCTGCGAGGGCGTCGGCTAGGGCCTGCTGCTGGACCAGTGGAAACAAAATATCAGTACTCACCCCGATGACCATGGCGGATTCCAGCTGCAGGCTGCTGAAGCTCGCAGTCAGGCTGCCGCCGTGATCCAAGCCGTCAAATAGATCCATGGCCCGGGACAAGTAAAGGTAGCAATTGGCGTCAAAGGATCCGGTAAACCGATTCGCGTGGCTTTCAAGATAGGATTCAACCTCGAAATCGATGCCGAAAGGCGTATCCGATTCCGTAAAATCCGGCGCGCGTTCGCGACCAAAACGCTCAGCCCATTCCTGACCGGAACGGTAGCTGATCATCCCGAGTTTGCGCGCTAGGCGCATGCCGGTAATGGGCCCATGACCCTTGGTGTCGTATTGCCCGTTCTGCCACAGAGGATCCTTGCGAATGATTTCACGCTGGAGCGAGCGCAGGGCGATCGCATGGGGTAAAGCCCGGGCAGCGGAAGAAATCGAGACCAGGCGTTTGCAGCGAGCGGATTGTTCAAGGGCAAAGGCGAGGGCGGTCATACCGCCCATGGAGGCTCCTACGACAGTGTGGAGCTGGTCAATGCCTAGATCGTCGAGAACATGGGCGGCTGAATTAGCGATATCCTCGACCGTGAGTACGGGAAAATCTAGGCGATAAGGCTTTTGTGTCTCAGGGTTGTTACTGGCAGGGCCGGTGCTGCCAAAACAGCTGCCCAACGAATTGATGCAGATGATGTAGTAACGGTCGGTATCCAAGGGTTTACCGTGGCCAATCATGTCTTCCCACCATCCCGCTGATGGGTCTGTGGGTGACGAGGCAGCGTGGGCCGAAGGCGATAAGCCGGTAAAGATCAGCACCGCATTGTCGGCTGCCGCATTCAAGACACCCCAGGTTTCATACGCGACGGTAGGCGATATCAGATGACCGCGCTGCATCGCAAAACGATCCTGAATCTCAAGAAATTTAACTGCTTTCACTCGCTCTCCCTAGTGCCGGTCAAACAGTATGAGATTGGTGGCTGCAGTTCCAATGTGGGAGGACTCTAAGTATAGATCGCTTAGTCATTAGGCGTTCGAAAGGAACTGCCCGCGGTTAGGTGTTATTGAGGATTTTCGCCGGTCACTGAGAATGTCTGAGAGACTTGTTCTGCAGTCATCAAAATATCGTCGATTTGCGCAAGCGCCAGTTCATCAAAAGAGATGCCGAGAAACGCAGTGGTCGACAGCTCGATGAACAGTTCCAGCAACTGTTCCTCTGAAGCGACAGCATTTAAGTCGACAAATAGCTTAGTAAAAAATCCTGCAGCCGCCATCTGATCTGTACCGTTCAGATGCAGCAACAGATCTTCAAATTTTGGTCGAAGGGTGTCTTTGACGGAGTCGATGGCATTCATGTATTTACATTGCGAGTAACGCCGTGAACTTGCTGTGAACTTTGCGGGTTATTTCTATGCCAGATCTTCACCTGCAGGAGGCGATACTTCGGGCCCATGAAGAAGCTGTTTCGTTGGATCAATCCCCTAGTTTTTGGTGCCTCGAAGACGCCATGTCATTGGCTATTCAGCCATCAGGTGATGGTGCTCCAATTCAAAGGACGCCGCAGTGGCAAGCCCTATGCGATTCCGGTGAGCTATATGCCCGGCGATGCCGCACACGGCAGGCAGCTCTTATGCATGACGGACATGAATGGCCTTTGGTGGAAAAACCTCGTCGATGCGAGATGCATACAGGTTACACATCGCGGTAAGCAAAAGGATGCCTGCGTAAGAGTGGTTGCATCGGATCTTTCCATCAAGCGCGAGGCGCTCGCAGGCTTTTGTCGCCGTAGCCGAGCGAGCGCTTTCTTCTCAGGGGTTGGGATGAAGGCAGGCGAGCCGATCAGGGAAGAGTTAACCGCTGCCGCGGAACAACACGTCTTAATTGAGCTAACGTTGGCTACCTAAACACCGGATGCTAA
>JADHNQ010000057.1 GCA_016779425.1 Pseudomonadales bacterium
CCGGGTTCCTCGCGCACCAGTCGCGGCAGCAGGTAGCCCGGCAGGCGTTCGCGCATGGCCTCATAAAGCCGCTGAGCCTGAGCATCCGACACCATGAAGTGCGCGGTGCCGGTCACCGGATCCGGCATGTGCAGGTAGTAGGGCAGCGCGCCCTGCTCGAACAGCGTCTCGGATAGCTCGCATAGGATATCGGCTTCATTGTTCACGCCGTGCAGCAGCACGGTCTGGTTCAGCAGATGCACTCCAACCTCGCGCAGGCACGCAAATGCGCGCGCCGTATCCTCGTCGAGCTCCTGGGCATGGTTGCAGTGCATGACCACGGTTACCGAACACCGGCTTGCCGCCAAGGCCTCTAGCAGCGCCTGGGTAACGCGCTGGGGTAACACAATGGGCAAACGGCTGTGCAGGCGTATGCGCTTCACATGGGTGATGGCGCAAATATCATCGATCAGCCCCGCGAGCTGCGCGTCGCCGAGCAGCAGCGGATCGCCACCCGATAGAATCACCTCGCTAATCGATGCGTCACCGGCGATCACCTCAAGGGCTTCGCCATGGCCTGCGGGCCGGTGGTCTTGGTAGGGAAAATGCCGACGAAAGCAGTACCGGCAGTTCACTGCGCAGCCCGGCGTGGTAATCATCAGCACCCGGCCCCGATATTTTTGTATGAGTGTGGGCGCGCGTTTAAACCCAAGCTGGGCGTCAGCCTCACCCAAGGGGTCGGCGACAAAACCCAAACCGTCGTCGCGCTCCTGCCGTAACGGCAGTACCTGGCGCAGCAGCGGGTCCGTGGGGTCGGCTGGGTTCATGCGCGCGGCAAAGGGGGCGGGTACCAGCATGGCGAAGTCGGGTTGCAGATCCAGCGTCAGCGCATCAGCGGGCAGATCAAGGTGGCTCAACAAGGCCAGGGGCTGCCGAAACGCCTCGCGCAGGAGCTTTTGCCACTCGTCGGGCTGCCACGGCGTTCTGTTCGGGGTTATCATGACGGCTTACCAACGGATGACTGCGAGACTATGGCTACTTATTCTACCAACGAATTTCGCTCAGGCATGAAAGTGATGCTGGACGGCGACCCCTGCAACATTCTTGAGAACGAATTTGTAAAGCCGGGTAAGGGCCAGGCCTTCAACCGCGTAAAGATGCGTAACCTCAAAAACGGACGTGTGTGGGAGCGTACCTTCAAGTCTGGTGAAAGCATCGAAGCCGCCGACGTCATCGACCTGGACATGGAATACCTCTACACCGATGGCGAGTTCTGGCATTTCATGAAGACCGACGACAGCTATGAACAGGTCGCAGCAGACCAGTCCGCGGTAGCCGATTCGGAAAACTGGTTGAAAGAACAAGAGGTTTACCAAGTCACGCTTTGGAATGACGACCCCATTGCGGTCACTCCGCCGAATTTCGTCGAGCTGGAAGTCACCGATACCGACCCCGGGCTAAAGGGCGACACCGCCAACGGCGGCACCAAGCCGGCCACCCTATCGACCGGCGCAACCATCAAGGGCGTACCGCTGTTTATCAACATTGGCGATGTGCTCAAAGTCGATACCCGAACCGGCGAATACGTCTCCCGCGCCAAAACCTAGCAACCCCAAGCACCCATGAGTGACTGGCGGCCCTCGGCGAGCATTGAGCAATTAAAGCGGCGGGCCGAGCTGCTGGCCCAGGCAAGGGCCTTTTTTGCCGGGCGCGACGTGATCGAAGTGCAAACCCCGGTGATTGCCAAGGACTCGGTCACAGAACCCGATGTGCAAAGCATCGAAGTGCCCGGCTACGGTTACCTACAAACCTCGCCGGAATATCAGATGAAACGCCTGCTCGCCGCAGGCATGCCCAGTTGCTATCAGCTAGGTCCAGCCTTTCGCCACGGCGAGCAGGGCAGGTTGCACAACCCTGAATTCACCATGCTGGAATGGTACCGCCTGGGTTTCGACCACAACCAGCTTATGTGCGAAGTCGCAGACCTGGTAGACACACTACTAGGCCCCAAACCCTATCAGCGGCTTACTTACGAAGACGTTGTCGGCAAAAGCGAAGGCCGCCCGCGAGATGCACTCGACCTCGCCTTCGCCGAAGCCTGCGAGCGACTTACCCCCGGAAGGTTTTTTATTACCGATTACCCCGCAGACCAAGCCGCGCTAGCGCGCATCAACCCAGACCGCCAAACCGCAGCGCGATTCGAACTGGTCATCGACGGCATTGAAATTGCCAACGGCTACTGGGAGTTGCTAGACGCCGACGAGCATCGGCAGCGATTTAAAACTGACAAAGAAATAAGGCGGCAGCGCGGGTTGCCAGAGATGGCAGTAGACGAAGTCTTCTTAGCGGCCTTGGAACATGGGCTGCCCGAATGTGCAGGCGTTGCCATGGGCTTTGATCGGCTGGTGATGTTGGGGGTTGGCGCAAAAGCGCTTTCTGACGTGACGGCGTTTAGGGGTAGTTAAGCGACATAGCGCCCAGAAGTACTTTGTTGCCCGGTTGAACTCTTTCCCGCCATTCACGCGATCTTTTCAATAAAGGGTTCTTCATTGGCAGGAACCGCGTCGAGGAGCCGATGAAGCAACCGTATCCTCCTAGCAGGCCGGGGTTGCTCTACTGTTGTTAGGTATAAGCCAAACTCTCGCTAATTGCTGACGGCAGCCTCTCTTTCTTTCGCTTCTTGCTGCAGCTGCACCCGGTACATCGCTTCGAGTTTAGTAACCGCCTCCACAAACCCCTCTGGATCCGCAAAGGTTTCGGGGCTGTAGGGCTTTGAGCGGTCGTATTTGTAATAAAAACCGTATTGGCTCTTGTGCGCGGCTACCCAAATATCAACGGGCATGGCTTTTTGTGTGCGGTAGGTAGTGGCGAAATCCTCAGAAACACCCGGATACGTTGGTTCTACCAACAGCTTCTTCCCGGGATTGATGGTGCCCATATTCGCTATCAACACGTTGTAGGTTTTTCCGTTCTCTTGGACCTTCATCCCATAACTGGAGCTACCTTCAGTATGGCCGGGGTGGTAGTGCACCGTGAGTTTTATATCTCCCAATTCAATGACTTCGCCGTCCCTGACGACCCTATCAACCTTAATCGGCCTAAATGTTTCGAGGCCACCAAAGTGGGGGTCGCTGAACCCTCCGTCTTCTAACACGCGTACGTCAGGTGCGGTTGCGTACATTTTGGCACCGGTTTCTTCTTTGATGCGCGCAAGATCTGCGGTGTGGTCGAAATGTGACTGCATCGATAGAAGGATTTTCACATCGGCTATGTCGTAGCCGAGAGCGTCTATGTTCGCGCTGATGTCATCTATGGAGCCTTCGATGCCGGTGTTGATCAAAATGTGACCTTCGGAAGAGGTGATGAGGTAGGTGGCTAGGTCGAAGCCGCCAACGCCGTACACGTTACCGACGACCCGAAACGGCGGGTGTGATCTGAGCCATGCGGCAGGCATCTCAAAGCCCGGCAGCGCTTCTTTCAGTTTGTCGTTGTAGCTCACGGTTTCGGACGCTTGTGCAACTGCGGGTGCTAGCAGTGTTAACGCTATCGCTAAGAGGTATGCCATTGACTTTTCTCCTAAAACCCCAGGCCCGAAGGTAGCAAATAAAAAGCGGGGAAGGCCGGGGCGAGCCTCAGCATGTTGGGTTTTTGACTGCGAAGGGTATTCATCGGCCTATTGATCGTCGACCTTTCTTACTCAAGGCGCTCCTATCATTTCCCCAAGCCTGACCACTGTCCCTGCATCCAAATGCTCTGCCAGAGTCACCGCGTCTTTGACGAAGCAGCAGATCACCGTCGAGCCCAGCAAGAAGCGGCCAATCTCATCCCCGCGCTTAAATGCCTGTTCATGCTGGGTAACGATCTCTTCTCGATAGGGTGATGTGGGTCCCTCCCACACGGTTTCGATGGAGGCGACGATGAGCGCGCCCACCAACACTAAAAGCATGGGGCCATGCGCGGTCTCAAAGCGGCAGACTAAGCGTTCGTTTCTGCAAAACAGTCCGGGTATGCCGGCTTCGGTCACGCCGTTGACGGAAAACAATGCGCCAGGAATGGCCCGAGTCTCTACCAGCGTGCCGTCCCAGGGTAGGTGGATGCGATGGTAATTGCTGGGCGCAAGATAGATGGTGCAAAAGTCACCGTCCTCAAATCCTTTGCCCGTTGTTCCCGCCAATGAATTAAGCGTGTACTGGTGGCCCTTGGCTTGCATCAGCAGATCGCTTTGTATCCGACCAATCTGGCTTACCGTGCCGTCTACCGGACAGGCCAGCGCGTTGGGTTGTTCGGGCAGCGGTCGTGCGCCATCGGCGAGGGCACGGGTAAAGAAGTCGTTGAAGCTATGGTAGTCATCCAGATCTTTGCGCTCGGCATCGGCCAAGGAAATGTCGTATGCCTTGGCGAATAGATGAATAAAGCTGCGGCGAATTACGGGTATTTGGCTTTGTGCCAGCCAGCCCACCAGCCGCGATAGGCCGTGTTGCGGCAGCACTTTTTGCAGACCCAGAAAAAAACCGCTCATGGGTTACCTGCCTCGCTGGGGTTGGTGATTGGTGTGTTAGGGTCATTGCCCCACTCTGCCCAGGAGCCATGAAAGGCTTTGATGTTCAGCCCAAGCAGCCGACCGACGAGATAAGACAATCCGGAACGATGGTGGGTCTGACAGTGGGTGATGACCTGCTCCGCCCGCAAGAGACCAAGAGATTCGGCGACTTCCTCGAGATTATCAATCAGTCTGAGCTGGCGGTTGGCGTCTTTGAGCAGTTCCCAGTCTAAGTTCACTGCCCCGGGAATGTGCCCGCGTCGGGCAGATCCAGAGCGCAGACCGGCATATTCCTCGGCGGAACGGACATCCCAAATGACGCTGTCAGCATCGTCGATGGCCGCCATGACATCCGATATTTCCGCGATGGGGTCGGTATCTATGGATATCTCGCAAGGTTCGGCAGGCGCTGGCGTGCTAAAGCCTTGGGCTAGCGGCAGTCCCGCTGCATGCCATGCGTGCAGTCCGCCGTCGAGATAGGCCCAGTCATAGTGGCCGATGACATCCAGCGTCCAACACAGTCGGCCCGCCCAGCCGCCGCCTTCGTCATCAAAGGCAATAATGCGCTGCTGCGGTTGATAGCCGATTCTGGACAGGGTCGCGGATATCTGTGCGGCACTCGGTAGTTTGCCGCTGGCAGGAGGTATGCCGCACACTAACTCGCCAGGCTCGATGAGCACTGCGCCGGGGATGTGAGCTTGCTCGAACAGTGCGCGGGAGGTGACCTGCACCAGTAACGTGTTCGTTTCTGGCAAATCTGCGACCGCGTCGGGCTCCAGAACTTCTACCGGATGTTGGTGGTACACGGGAGGCTCCCCAGCTAAGGTTGTGGGTAGATCTTAGCGGAATAGGCCGGTCATAAGCACTGGCAATGAATCAGCAAATCGCTACAACAGGAGAAATCAGTGAGCGCCCATTTGGTATGGATCGACCTGGAAATGACCGGTCTTAATCCTGAGCACGATCGCATCATCGAAATGGCGACCATCATTACTGACAGCGACTTAAACGTCATCGCTGAAGGCCCGGTGCTAGCGATTCGGCAGGAGCAAGCGCTACTCGATGGCATGGACGAATGGAATCAGACCCATCACTCTGGGTCGGGGTTACTCGATCGTATCGCTAGGGAGGGGGTTGCTGAAATTGAAGCCGAGGCGCAGACCCTGGCCTTTATCGAGGACCACGTAGCGCCCAATACTGCCCCGCTATGCGGCAACACTATCTGGCAAGACCGCCGTTTTCTGTCCCGCTACATGAAAACCCTTGAAGGTTACCTGCACTACCGCATGATCGATGTCAGCAGCATTAAGGAGCTGGCCAAACGCTGGCATCCGCAAATTGCCTCTGGCGTGGTGAAAACCAATCAGCACACGGCCCTAGCGGATATCCGCGAGTCCATCGAAGAGCTGCGCTATTACCGCGCGCACCTATTCGTTCAAGAAGACGCCAGCTGATCCAGCGCCCAGTGGATGTGTTCGTCCACCATGGCGCTCACGCGCCCAAGTCCTGCTTTCAGTGCGCGCTCAACTTCTTCGCCTCCTGGGCTGTTGCCCAGGGCAATGGCGATATTGCGCTGCCACTGAGCATAGCCAACACGGCGCATGGCAGAGCCCTCGGTTAACGCCAGAAACTCATCCTTGCTGAGCGCGAATAAATCCACCAGTCGCGGGCTGTCGAGGCCATTACGCACGGCAAAGTCTGGCTCTGTCGTGGTGGGGGCTTCGCGGTTCCACGGACAAAACAGCTGGCAGTCGTCGCAGCCATAAATCCGATTACCCATGGGCTTGCGAAATTCTTCTGGAATCGAGGACTTATGCTCAATGGTGAGATAAGAAATGCAGCGCCGTGCGTCGAGACGTCGGGGGGACACGATGGCATCTGTTGGACATACGGTCATGCAGGCACTGCACTTGCCGCAGGCGTCTTCGACCGCGTCTTCATCGATGGGCAGCGGGGCATTGGTATAAATCTCGCCGAGAAAAAACCAAGAACCCGCCTCTTTGTCGAGAAGCAAAGTGTGCTTACCAATCCAGCCAAGGCCCGATTTTTCGCCCAGCGCCTTTTCCAAAACCGGGGCCGAATCGGTAAAGGCGCGGAAGGCAAACTTGGGATCGGCGTCGGCCAGGGTCAGGTTAATTTGCTCGGCGAGCTTGGCTAGCCGACGGCGCAGCACTTTGTGATAGTCGCGCCCTAGGGCATAGCGCGAGATATAGGCTTTGTCCCTGCTCTCCAGAACCTCGATGGGGTGAGTGTCCGCAGGCAGATACTGCATGCGCGCGGTGATGATGCGACAGGTGCTGGGTTCCAGCAGGCTTGGCTGCAGCCGCTTGTCCACGTGGCGCTCTAGGTAGCCCATTTCTCCGGCAAAGCCCTCGGCCAGCCAAGACAGCACATGGGGCTTTTCCTTGGAAAGGTCCGTGTCGGTAACCGCAAGTTTATCGAAGCCCAGGGCAGCGCCTTCCGCCAAGATGCGACGCTTTACCTCATGCGCGTCCCAGCCCGCAGGGCTTGCGCTGTTATCGGCTAAAGGGTTTTCCGCGGAAGGGTCGATGGTCGGCTCGCTTTTTGGCACGGTTGCGCGAGTATACTCAATAGATTCACTCAACAGATGATGGGGAGAGCTGCTCAGTCATGACCGACCTGCCGCTGTACACTGCTGAAGCTTGCCGAGCCATTGATGCTAAGGCCATGCAGCCCCTGACAGACGGTGGGTTGGGTGTTAGCGGACAAGAACTGATGCAGCGGGCAGCCCAGTTTGCGCTGGATACTCTGCTGTCGCGCTGCCCCAATACCGCGTTTATCAGCATCCTATGTGGCAAGGGCAACAACGCGGGTGATGGCTATTGGGTGGCCATGTTGGCAAAGCAGCTAGGACTCGATGTGCAGCTCATTGGCGTTGCTACCAAACACCAGCTCTCTGGCGATGCGCTGTTAGCCTGTGAGCGCGCCGAAGCCACAGGCCTCGTGGTCGAAGGCCCAGACTCGCCCATTCGCGGTTCTGTCGTGGTCGATGCTTTGCTGGGCACCGGCATGCGCGGTGCGCCGCGCCCCGGCTATGCCGAGACCATCGAAGCGATCAATGCCCTTGAGGGATATGTGCTGAGTATTGACCTCCCCTCTGGCCTAAACGCAGATACGGGCAGTGCAACCTTGGCGGTGAAGGCCGACGTGACCGTATCCTTTATTGCGCGAAAAATTGGCCTGTACACCGGCAGGGGTCCCGCCCTGTGTGGTGAGCGTCTCTTCACCAATCTTGGTGTGCCGGACACCTTGGCAAAACCCTATCCCAACCTGCCCCTGCGTCGATGGCATCCTGATCTTGTGCCCAGGCTACCCGTGGACGCCTACAAACAGCAGCGGGGCCATGTGCTCATCGCGGGAGGCTGCAAGGGTATGGGCGGGGCCGCCATCTTGGCGGCAGAAACCGCCCTGCGCAGTGGTGCGGGCCTCGTTACCGTCGCCACAGACCCTGCCAATCTGTCGGGTCTGCTGGCAAGAGTGCCCGAGGCCATGTGGGTTGATGCCCTTGGCGCTGATGCTGAGCAAACCCTGTCCTCGGCGTTGGCTGCCGCCAGCGTGGTGGTGCTGGGTCCCGGTCTTGGGCGCGGCGCTTGGGCCCAGCAGGTCATCGGCGCTCTGGCGAGCTACGACGGCCCCCTGGTGATCGATGCGGACGGCCTGTATTGGCTTGCGGATACGGCCCAGGCGAGAACATTGAAAAATCGCGGCGCCCCACTATTTTTAACCCCCCATGCAGGGGAAGCAGCGCGATTGCTGGAATGCTCCACAGGTGAAATTCTCAGTAACCCGCGGCAAGCGGTGATCGACATGACGGAGCGTTTTAATGCGACCTGTTTGTTGAAGGGCCCGGGTACGATCATAGGGACTCGAATGGGCCAGGCGATTTGCGCCCACGGCAATCCGGGCATGGCCAGCGCTGGCATGGGCGACGTGCTGGCGGGTTTGGTGGGCAGCCTGATTGCTCAGCAACCCAGCAGCTCAGACATGGCGTTCACCGCCGGGGTATTGCTGCATAGCGCCGCTGCAGATCAAGCAGCGGAAAAGATCGGCATGCGCGGGTTAACCGCTAGCACTATTATTGCCCACATCGCCGCATTGCTGCGGGAAGAACGGAGCGTTTAAGATCGCGACCAATCCAACCGAGAGTCGAACCATGTCCGGTGCCGATGAGATGCTGACTCGTGTGCTAGCAGATGAAGATGCCACCGTGGCTTTCGGCAGAGAGCTGCACGACGCCATTCGACAGCGCCTCGGAGATACTGCCGTGGTTTACTTGCACGGGAATCTTGGCGCGGGAAAGACCACCCTGGTACGCGGGGTTCTGCGGATGATGGACCATGTTGGGGCGGTCAAAAGCCCAACCTACACATTGCTCGAGCCCTATACCACGGAGCACGGCGATGTGTTTCACTTCGACCTTTATCGGCTGAAATCACCTGAAGAGCTGGAGTTTTTAGGCTTTGATGAAATCTTCGAGGGACCCGGCTACAAGTTTGTGGAGTGGCCCGAGCAAGGAGCAGGCTGGTTGCCGCCAGCCAATGTTGAGGTGTCGTTGAGCCTGCACAAACCGGCTGGCGACGCCAATGAGGCCGGGCTGATGCAGCGTAGGGTCAGCGTTCGCTTTGCGTAGTCCCCTGGTCACTTCCCGTTGTTTGGCATTGGTGTGTTTGGCATTGGCTTGTTTGGCAATGGCGCTGCTGTCTTCGACGGCGATGGCAAATACCATTAAGAGTGTGCGGACTCATGAGGCCCCGGACTATATCCGTGTGGTACTCGATACCTCCAAGGCCTCGAAGTACTCGATTTTTGCTCTGGAAAACCCTCATCGAATTGTGATCGACGTTAAGGGAGCCAAACCCGCGGAAGGTCTATCGCTCAAGTCGTCAAAAGATCTGACCCATATTAAAGGCCTGCGCGGCGGTAACCGCGATAACGGCTATCGCATCGTTGTCGATGCCGACGTCGCCTTTAACCCCAAGAGTTTTACCCTAAAACCCATCGCGCCATATGGGCATCGGCTGGTCGCAGATTTGTACTTTCCCAAGGGCGGGAAAAAAGCTCAGCCTGCCAAGGCACCTCCAACAGCGGCGGTGAAAGGTGGTCGGGATATTGTCATCGCAATTGACCCCGGCCATGGCGGCGAAGACCCTGGCGCTCTGGGGCCGCGCAACATTCTTGAGAAGGATGTGGTGCTGCAGATTGCGCGCCACACCATGAATCAAATCAAGAGCAAAAAGGGCTTTGATGCCTTTTTGATTCGCAATGGCGACTACTACCTTGGGCACCGCCAGCGCACGGCTTTGGCGCGCAACAAACGCGCCGATCTCTTCGTATCAATTCACGCCGATGCTTTTCGACAGGCCTCCGTATCTGGAGCCTCGGTCTATACCCTGTCAGATCGGGGAGCGACCAGTGAGACAGCAAAGTGGCTGGCCGAGCGCGAAAATCAGTCCGATATGCTGGGAGGTGTGGGTAACGTCAGCCTTGACGATAAAGACCCAATGCTTGCTCAAGTGCTGCTGGATTTGTCCATGGACGGCAATCGAAATCAGAGCATACAGGTAGGCGAGGCCGTGCTTCGCAACATGGGGCAAGTCACGAAGCTGCATAAGAAGCGCGTCGAGCAGGCGGCTTTCTTGGTGCTCAAGTCGCCGGATATGCCATCCATTTTGGTGGAGACAGGCTTTATTTCGAATCCGGGTGAAGCGCGAAATCTCGCTAAAGCCTCACATCAATTGAAGCTCGCAAAGGCCATTGCGGACGGCGTTGAAGAATTCATGCGATCGAA
>JADHNQ010000058.1 GCA_016779425.1 Pseudomonadales bacterium
TCGGATCTAGATGCGGATGCGATACGTCAGGGTATAGAGGGCAACCTCTGCCGCTGCACGGGCTATCAAAACATTGTCGAAGCCGTCGCCAAGGGCGCCAGCATGATGGCCGCGACGAACACATTGGCCCACGAAGCCTGATTGCAATGTACGCCTTCGATTATCACCGACCCAGTTCATTGGCAGATGCAAAAGCGCTGTATGCCCAACTCGAGGACCCCATGTACGTCAGCGGCGGCATGACGCTGATACCCAGCATGAAGCAGCGTTTAGCCGCCCCCTCAGATCTCATTGACCTGTCATCCCTCCCAGAGCTAGAAGGCATTGAACAATTGAACGATGCCCAGGGCTCGATGCTTCGAGTCGGCGGCCTGACCCGGCATAACGAAATAGCGGGCAATGCGCTAATACAGCAGCACCTCCCTGTGCTGGGCCGAGTTGCTGCCGCCATAGGCGATAACCAGGTGCGCAATCGCGGCACCTTGGGCGGCTCCATCGCCAACGCCGATCCCGCTGCTGACCTACCCGCTGCACTGCTTGCGATGAAAGCCTTGGTGAATACTCAAGACAGACAAATATCCGCAGACGAGTTTTTTCTCGACCTGTTCGAAACAGCGCTGGATGCCGGTGATATTGTGGTCAGCGTTGACTTTGCTCCGCCTCAACAGGCGGCCTACGAGAAGTTTCGGCACCCCGCGTCGGGCTATGCGGTAGTCGGTGTGCTGGTTGCCCGCTATGCCGATGGGGTTCGCGTTGGCGTGACCGGGGCAGGCCCCTGTGCATTTCGCGCCTGCGCCCTGGAAGATGCATTGAACCAACAGTTTCTGCCGCAAGCGCTCGATACCGTCGCCATTCCCGATGCTGGCTTTAACAGCGATATGCATGCATCTGCCGAGTATCGCGCTCATCTCATAAAGGTCCTGACGAAGCGCGCTGTCGCATCTCTCCTGAGCTAAAAGCCCCGGCTCAAATCCTCTGCATTGACCAAAATTGCCGATTGATTTTCTTCCCTCGCTTCAAGTAAGTTTGCTCCGCGCTGTGATCAAACCGAGCAGCAGGTGTCCAATGACACCAGCGAGCTTGCAACGACACAGACGCCGGCGCGAGCCACGCCACTGGCGAGGTTCCGCTAACAGGTACGCAAGAGGGTTTCGAACGAAAGCCGAAGAGAGATATGCCCTTGGCATATCGAGGGAAAATAGAGGGATGGGGAGGGTGTTCAATCCTCTCTAAAAGGCATCACATGAGTGCCGCGAAAAATTAGGACTTGATCTACCCCACAGGGGCACTAGCGCACTGCGCGCAGTGTATGGACAGGTACCGGAGGGACATATGAAGCTTCACGATTTTCATCGTCGTAAGGTGGCTGCGGAAAAAATTTCCATGGTTACTTGCTACGACTACTGGTCTGCACAGTTACTTAACGAATCCGATATGGACACGCTCTTGGTAGGCGATAGCCTCGCCATGGTGATGCACGGGTTCAACAGCACAGTTCACGCAACCGTACCCATGATGGCCATGCATATCGCTGCCGTGCGACGAGGTGCGCCGGACAAATTTATTGTTGGCGATATGCCTTTCTTGGCGGCTCGGCGTGAGCGAGGCGAAGTTCTCGACGCGGTTTGCGAGTTAATGCAGGCGGGCAGTAATGCCATCAAGATTGAGGGTGCTGCCGGCCAGCTAGATACTATTGCCCATGTGGTGGAATCCGGTGTTCCGGTGATGGGCCACTTGGGTCTAACCCCACAGTCGGTTGAAGGCCTCGGCGGGCATAAAGTGCAAGGCCGTACCGAGTCCGATGCGGAGAAAATTTATCGCGATGCCATGTCGCTGCAACAGGCTGGCTGCTTTGCCATGGTGCTGGAATGTGTGCCTCAGCATCTTGGGCGACAGATCACCCAAAGCCTTGATATTCCCACAATTGGGATTGGTGCCGGCTCCTATACCGACGGCCAAGTATTGGTGCTGCAAGACATGTTGGGGATGCAGCCAAATTTCAAACCCAAGTTCTTGCGCCACTACCTCGACGGTCATCGTCAGCTCAGTGATGCGGTCAATGCCTTTCACCACGATGTCGGCAAGGGGGCATTTCCTAACTGTGAAGAGGTTTATCGGTGAACATTGTTCACTGCACTGGCGAGTGGCAGGGGGCGCGTGCCAGCGTTAGCGGCAGCGTGGGCTTCGTGCCCACCATGGGCGCCCTGCATGAAGGACACTTATCCCTGATACGTGCCAGTGTCGATAACAATGACGTTACCGTATTGTCGATCTACGTTAACGCCACTCAGTTCAACGATCCTGCAGATCTTGCTAAATACCCAAGCACGCTAGAGGCCGATCTTGCCGCCGCCGAGGCCGCCGGAGTCGATTGGGTACTTCTGCCGGATTACTCCCAGATCTATGCGGACGGCTATCGGTACCAACTCAATGAAGAATCGTTTTCGCGCCAGCTGTGCGGCACGGATCGACCAGGACACTTTACCGGCGTGTTAACCGTGGTGATGAAGCTGCTGAATCTGGTGCGTCCAGACCGCGCTTACTTTGGGCTAAAGGACTTTCAGCAATTCACGCTGATCAAGGACATGTGCCACACTTTTTTTATGCCGGTGGAAATTGTTGGCTGCGAGATCGTGCGCGAGACCGACGGGCTGGCCATGTCTTCGCGTAATCAATTGTTGACCGATAAAGGGCGGCAATTGGCCGGTTCCTTTAATCGACTTTTGGCCGACGCCCCGAGCGATGCGCACGCGCGCCAAACTCTGGAGGCCGCAGGCATGCAGGTTGCTTATGTGGAAACCGTTGAAAAGCGCCGCTGTGGTGCTGTGGTTGTTGGCGAGGGCGATGAGGCCGTGCGGCTGATCGACAACGTACCCGTCGACGCAGCAGAAGACTTATTGTCGCTAAGGGATATTGCCTGATGATTCTGGTGCTCGATGTCGGTAACAGTCAGATTTTCTGTGGTGTCTTTGCTGCCGAAGAGCTGGTAAGTCAGTTTCGCTATGCTTCCACTAGCCGAGGCACCTCGGATGAAATTGGTGTTTTTTTGCGCGGGGCCCTGCGCGAAAACGGCATCGAACCCGAGAGCATCGATACCGTAGCAATTTCATCAGTTGTGCCGGAGCTCAACTACACCCTGCGATCCTGCTGCCAGAAGTACTTCGACATTGAACCCATGATCTTGCGCCCCGGACTCAAGACTGGGCTGAAGATCGCCTATAAGGACCCCAAGGAAGTCGGCAGTGACCGCATTGCCGACGCCATGGGCGCGGTAAAGTTATTCCCCGATCGCAATTTGATCGTCGTGGATTTTGGTACGGCGACAACTGTTTGCGCCATTACAAAGGAGCGCGTGTTCCTGGGTGGCAATATTATGCCCGGCATGCGCTTGGCCATGGAGGCGCTGGAAGCCAAAACGTCCAAGCTTCCCTCGGTGGAGATCAAGCCGACGCGAACCGCTATCGGTAAAACTACCACCGAGAGTATTCAAAGCGGCCTGTACTGGAGCAATGTCGGCATGGTGCGCGAACTCGTCAGGCAGATGACCGCAGAAGCCTTTGCTGATGAACCACCCATGGTCATTGCCACAGGTGGATTCTCCAGCCTCTTTTACCGCGAAGATTTATTCGATCATGTGGTATCGGATTTGATCTTGGTTGGTCTTATGGAAGCCCTGCGCCTTAACGGCTACCTAGATGCTGCCTAGGCGTTCTTACTCAGTTCGGGCCAAGTAGGTCTTTAACAACCCAATGGCGTTATTGTTGACCCAATAGCGCGTCTCAGATCAGTCCTTCCCATACCTGCTGGCTTTCATACTGCCAACGTGGACGTTTCGCGTTACGGATTCTATAGTCGGGGGCTGCCTTGGGATGCCATCACCATGCTCTGAGGCCTGCCGACGAAGATTCAGATCAGCGATGCCCATGACAAAAGAGACCGCACACCCCCCAGGTACACGACACTATGGCTGGGTAATTGTCGGAGCATTGATGTTGATCCAAACCGTCGGCTCTGGCCTGGGTTTCTACAACATGGCGGTGTACATCAACCGGCTGTCAGCGGAACTGGCCGTGCCGGTGAGCGATATCTCTTTCGCGGTGAGTCTGTTCTTCGTCGTAGGTGGTGTGGCTGGCCTTTACGTTGCTGCTCTGCTGGCCCGTTTCAACGTCCGCACGATCATGATCGCCGGTGCGCTCTTGGCGGGCGCCGCGCTCGGCCTAGTGGGATGGGCAACACAAGTTTGGCAGGTATACGGCTTGTTCTCCCTTTTCGGTGTGGGGAATGCCGGTATTTCATTAGTGGTTGCGACCACACTTATTACTCAGTGGTTTCCCGGCGCAGAGCGGTCCATGGCTCTGGCGCTAACGTCAACAGGGTTGTCCTTGGGTGGGGTGGTATTGACGCCGCTGTCCGCCTACTGGCTCAACACCATTGGCGTTTACGAGACCATGCCGCTACTTGGGCTCTTGCTCGTTTTCCTTGTGGTGCCGCTGTGTTTCCTGGTGCGCCAGCCCCCAGGCAACGCGGTTAGCCCTAGCGCCCAGACCATGGACAACAACGCCGCACTGTTGACCTCTGCGGTTAACAGTCGGTTTTTTGTCTTCATGGCCTTGGCCTATGTGCTGACGATGGCGGCGCAGGTTGGCGGCATAGCGCACCTATACAGCCGCGTCGAACAAATCACAGACTACCAAACCGCGGCGTTTGCGGTGCAGGTGCTGTCGATCTGTAGTATCAGCGGGCGCTTTTTCGGCGGTTGGCTCGTGTCGCGAATACCCATTCGCTGGTTCGCCCTGGGCAATCTTTGCCTACAGGTACTTGGTTTGATTTGCATTGCCCTCGCTCCTAACGGTGCATTTGCTGTGCTGGCGGCAGGTCTCTTCGGGTTGAGTGTGGGCAACTTGCTGATGACGCAGCCGCTGTGGCTGGCGGAGCTATACCCCCCACAGATTTATGCGCGAGTATTTGCCCGAGCAAATGCGATCAGCGTAACCGGTGTTGCCTTGGGGCCCTACGGGATGGGTCTCATTTTTGATGCTTTTGGAGGCACGACGTACACTCAACCCTATCTTGCGGGTGTCATGTTGTCCGCGGCGGCGCTCGCCATCGTATTTTTCACTAGCCGCCCATCGCGCATCAAAACCTTTCGGGATGTGACGCCAGAGCAGATTGAAGCCCGATAAAGGAGACACCCTGTGCATCTACCCTCAACCTCAATGGTCGCATTCGTCACCGCGTTGACTGTGCTTCTGTGTTGTACGCCGGTAGCCGCCAGTGATGTTAAAGCTGCGAATCTTGAGGGCTACGGGGCCCAGCTGGTGGCCTTCCCAACGTCCGTACCTGGGCGCAATGAGGGCGATCCTTCTCGGCCCCTGCCCAGTCTTGCAGACATGTTGGAGCGCGTGAATCCGGCGGTAGTGAACATAGCCACACGATCTGTCGTGCGCGAGAGCAATCGATTGCTAGAGGATCCGTTCTTTCGTCGATTTTTTAACGTACCGAAAAGTCGTCAACGTTATCGACGCACCCAAAGCGCCGGTTCCGGTGTGGTAGTTGATGCGGCGGCAGGGTATATCGTCACCAACGCTCACGTGGTGAAAAGTGCGGATGAAATCAGCGTTGGCGTTTCGGATGGCCGAACACTGGAGGCGACCCTGATCGGCATGGATCCCGATGTGGATCTCGCCTTGTTGCAGGTGCCTGCGGAAGATTTGGTGGCGATTCAATACGCGAATAGCGCCCAGCTGCGGGTGGGCGACTTTGTGGTCGCCATCGGCAATCCCTTTGGCCTCAACCAGACCGTTACCTCAGGCATTGTCAGTGCCCTGGGGCGCAGCGGCCTTGGGATTGAGGGGTATGAGGACTTCATTCAAACCGACGCCCCCATTAATCCCGGCAATTCCGGTGGTGCCTTGGTGGACCTAAACGGACAGCTCGTGGGGATCAATACCGCGATCTTTGCCCCCAGCGGCGGCAATATCGGTATTGGATTTGCGATTCCCGCCAACATGGTCAGCGCGGTAACCGCACAGCTCATCGAAAAGGGTGAGGTTAATCGCGGCTTTGTCGGAGCGATTGTGCAGCCGCTCAATCGAGAGCTGGCTAAGGCCTTCGGCGTCATTTCCGGAGACGGCATACCCCAAGGGGTTGTCGTCGTCGATGTGCAAGTTGGCAGTTCCGCCGAGAAGGCTGGTCTAGAACCCGGAGATGTCATCGTCCAAATGGGGAGCAATCCCATCCTCAATGTGGCGGATTATTCTGCCCAAGCCGCCGTGATGTTCATTGGCGACGAGGTCGATGTTCGATATGTGCGTCAAGGCAAGAAACAGCGCACGACGCTGCGGATTGTCGCGGATGAGCAGCAGGCGATAGCCGGCCAAAGTCTGACCCCTCGGCTGCGGGGTGTGCAGCTGCAAAACCTGCGTCAGGAGGAAGAGCGCATTGCCGGGGCAGGGGTGGTGGCAACCGAGGTGGAGCGACGCAGTCCAGCCTACGGGTTCGGCCTGCGCGCAGGTGACATTATCGTCGGAGCCAATCGCATCGCTGTAGAGGATATCGCGGGTCTGCGAGAAGCAGTGCGACGCGATAACCGTCAGCTGTTGCTGCGGATCTTTCGCGCCGGTCGCTTCTACTATGTGGTGATTCGCTAGTCACATTTCTGCGGCTCGCTCATCGATCAGATACACCTAATTCTTCACCTCACAGTGCTAGTATCCCGACAGGGCGGGGGTACATGTATTTCAGATCAAGACGGGAACACGAGTAGCGATGGTACTGGTAGGGTTGGGATCGAATCAGGGTGAGTCCACGGAAATTGTCGTGGCGGCCATTCATGCGCTCGAGGCTTTCGCCCAACCCAACAGCTTGCGCTGCTCTGAACTTTTTAGAACGTCGCCGGTGAATTGTCCCCCAGATTCGGGTGACTTTGTGAATGCAGCTGTTGCTTTTGAGGCTCTGGATGGGTTGCAACCAGAAACCTTGCTGCGTGAACTAAAGCGCATTGAGCGTGACTTTGGTCGCGCGGAAAAATACGAACGAAACGCCCCTCGCGAACTCGATCTTGATTTGCTGCTGTTTGATCAACAGACCCGAAAAAGCGACGAATTTACCCTGCCACACCCCCGGGCCGTCGACCGCCTTTTTGTTCTTAAGCCAGCAGCCCAACTGATGCCTGACGCGATTTGGCCCGGTTTGGAGAAGTCTATTGCCCGCCTACTCGATGAGCTTAAAACCGATGAAGATGTTTATGCACTGGCCGAGCGCCCTCCTTTTTGCGTCGCTGTGGTTTAGCGCCAGCACCCAAGCCTATCAGGGCGACCTGCACCAGCAGCTGACATTCATGTCTGCCAAGCAGCTAAGCCGCTGCATGACGGCCTGGCAGGATATGGACAGCGAACTGGCGCAACACAGTCATGATCCGCTCTCTGCGCTGGAGATGCGCTATGTCGTGCGGGCAAACGTTGCCAACGCTAAGGGTAATTTTTTCGGTCGCATGTTCCGCTGGAATTATTACGACGTTACCCGCAATGACAGTCAGCGTGTCATAGGTCTGTTTGCCACGCGGTTCAACTCGCGCTTCGAGGAGGTCGTGGGGCAACTCAAATCTGCCCCCGAGTCTCGGCAAAGACTGGAGGCTTTTGGTGAACTGCTGAACTATTTGCAGGATGTTTCTACGCCGTCGCGAGTCGTGCCGGTATATACCGGGCGCTGGTGGGCTCTCAATATGCAGGATCGCTTTGATCGTTTTCCTATTGACGATATGCGCCTGGAATCCAATGGCCCTAAGCTATGTGATGAGATCGCCGAGATCGCAGAGGGCCGCATTGAAGATGATATAGGGGCTGGGCTGAAGTCGTTGCTCACCGAGACCGCGGCAAACACGCTGACCTCAGTGAATCAGGAGATTCCGGGAATGCCGGCGAACTGGACGTCGTTTTGGCGTCCTTCGGAAAAAAACAGTGGCGCGGATTTTGGTGACTATGGCAGGGCCGGCAATAATTTCGGCAATCGGGTGGAGTTTCGCTGCGCCACCGAGGCAGAGCCCAAGATGCGCTGTTTGCTACTCACGAACGATCCGCTTTATCAAGAATTTGCCTTTACACGCCATCGTGACGCACTGCGCTCTACGATGCTCGCCATGCTATTGATACAACGACTAGGCGAGTTATGACACTGCATTTGGGTATTACCCCTTGGCAACTCAACGGGCCCAGCGCTGCCGGTATTGGCGAACAGGCTGCCTTTGCTGAGAGCCACGGCTATGAGTCGTTTTGGCTGCCAGAAAATCATTTCGGTGAGGGCGCGCTGCCAGACCCGCTGATGCTGCTGGCAAGTGCTGCGGCGACAACGACATCGATCAAGCTGGCAACGACCTCCTACCTGCTGACCCTGCGTAACCCGCTGCAGGCGGCGGAGCAGGTCGCCGTGCTTGATCAGCTGAGCGGTGGCCGGGTGCTACTTGGCGTGGGGCGTGGCTATGCGCCGGAAATGCTGCGGGCATTTCACGTGCCGGTTGCGGAAAAGCGCCGCATCTTTGCCTGGACCCTTGGTCTGATGAAAGACGCTTGGGCAGGCGAGGCCATTTCACTAGATGGTGATGCGGAAAACGCGGTGAAGGTATACCCATTGCCCGTGCAGCGACCTCACCCGCCGATATGGGTGGCCGCCTTTGGTCCCAAGGCGCTTGCCCAAGCTGGACGCATGGGTCTGCCCTATCTGTCCTCGCCCATGGAGAGCATGGCTACCCTTGCGGACAATTACGCCAAACACCAGCAGGCATCCGTCGAGGAAGGCGTGTCGCGGGCCTCGATTATTCCCTTAATGCGCACGGTATTTGTCAGCGATGACGCGGCTGAGATCGCGGCACTGAAGGATCGGCTCAGCCAGGAGGTGGACAATACGCGGCTTGCGCCCGGCGAAACCGTTGATGACTGGACGCTGATTGGAGACCGAGTGTTTGTAAGGGACGCCATTCAGCGTTACCAAGAAACTCTCGGCATGACGCATCTGGTGGCCACGCGTTTGCGCTTACCGGGTTTAGCCGAGTCGAAACTTCGGGCCAGTGTCGCGCTTTTGGCCGAGACCCTTGCCTAGGTAACTTCTCGCGGCTCGGCATCGAAAAAACTCGCTCGAAAACGTAACATCTTCGACTCTGCTGCGTTGAGCAGGTCATTTGAGGGGAAAGGGATGAGTTATCGAATTTTGTGGCCCGCTATGCGCTGGCCCGACGGTCGCCAAATCGAAGAGTCCAGCGTGCCTGGCCATAGTGCCGAGTTTTGCGAGCGCTATACCGAGGTCACTGATGAACAATGGGCTAATTGCGACGCCGTGGTCAGCGTTAACGATATTCCCGAAGAGTATCGGGAGAAGATGACCAAGTGCCGTATCTTCGTCACCCCCAAGGTGGGTTTTGACAATATTGACGGCAAAGCCTGGGCGGAAATGGGGATACCGCTGTGCAATGTGCCCGACTACGGCACCCAAGAAGTTGCCGATCATGCCTTGGCGCTGATGCTGTCCTTGATGAAGGGTATTACTTTTCACACGCGAGAACTGAAGAAAGACCCGCGTGGGCTTTGGCGCCCGGCATTGAACCCATACGGTAAGCGTCTATCGGCCTGTACCTTTGGTGTCGTCGGTCTTGGTCGTATCGGCACCGCCGCCGTGCTGCGAGCCAAGGCCTTCGGTATGGATGTGGTCATGTATGACCCTTACCGCGAAAATGGCGCGGAGCTTTCTGTGGGCATTCGACGAGTGCATTCGCTGGAGGAGTTGTTCGCTCAGTGTGATGTGGTGAGCTTGCACCTGCCATTATCAACGGCCACGGAAAAACTGATTAACGCCAAGGTGCTGTCACACTCGAAGCCCGGTTTAATTTTGGTGAACACTGCCCGCGGACCAATCATTGATTTGGATGGTTTGTATGAGGCGCTTCGAGCAGATCACGTACAGGCAGTAGGCTTAGACGTGCTGCCCGAGGAGCCTGCTAACCCCGATCATCCCTTGATCAAGGCCTGGGCGGCCGATGAGGAGTGGATCGATCACCGGCTGTTGATTACGCCGCATTCCGCCTTTTTCACCCCAGAGAGTGTTCACGACATGCGTTTCAAGGGTGGCGAAGTAATCGTCAAGTATCTGGACACAGGCGCCTTAGACAACTGCGTGAATCAGGACTGGCTCACCAACCCGCGATAGCGACGGGCGAACGAAAACAAGAACAAAA
>JADHNQ010000059.1 GCA_016779425.1 Pseudomonadales bacterium
GATTGCGCTCTCCACTTCCGCGCAGTAGATGTTTTCACCGCCCCGGAGCACCATGTCCTTAATGCGATCCACAATGTACAGAAAATCGTCTTCGTCCTTTCGCGCCATATCGCCGGTGCGTAGCCAACCGTCGATGATGATTTCCGCGGTAGCTTCCTCGCGGTTGAGATAGCCTCGAATCACATGGGCGCCGCGCACCCACAGTTCGCCAGGCTGGCCCTCGGGCATTTCCTCGCCCGTATCAGGGTTCACGATTTTAGATTCATAGGCTGGCATTGCAGGGCCGCAGCTTGCAGGCTTATCCACGAAGTGATCGCCGCTGATGGAGGTGATGATGCCGCAGGTTTCGGTCATGCCATAACCCGTATTCGGACGCGCAGTGGCCACCTGCTGATCGATCTTGCCGACCAGATCCGGCTGCAGCTGTGCGCCGCCACCACCCAATGTCATCAAACTCGACGTATCGGTTTTCGCAAAATCAGGGTGTGAGATGATTTCTCTCGCCATCACGGGTACGCCGCTCACGGCCGTAATGCGCTCGCGCTCGATGAGTTTTAGCGCCTCTCCGGCCTCCCATTTGTACATGTGCACGAGTTTGCCGCCGCCCAGAGTCGTGCCCTGGGCCGCGCAGTTATTGGCGGTCACGTGAAACAGCGGTGTCGTGACCAGGGCGCAGCCGATCGGCGGCTCGTCGTCGGCGTTAATCAGGCCTTTCTGAATGCTCAGTATCCTCTGCAGGCCGGCTGAAAAGAGCATGCTCCACACATTGCTGACGCAGCCGCGATGGGTCAGCTGCGCGCCCTTTGGACGCCCCGTGGTGCCCGAGGTATAAAAAATACAGGCATCGCTGTCGGTATCAATATCGATCATGGGTTGTTGGGTGTTACCAGATACGATGTCACTCCAGGGTGTTACACCATTCTCTGCCTCAGGAAATCGAACACCAACAAGTTTGATGTCCGACACGTTGGCACGGTGTTCACCGAGCTGATCCAATCTTTCCCGATCGAGTATGAGCACCTTGGGAGTGGAGTCTTCCAGGGCGTAGAGCATCTCTGGTCCAATCCACCAAGCGTTCATGCCCACAACCGCCGCGCCAACAGAGGTGATGGCCCAATACGCCTGCATCCACTCAGGATAGTTACGCATGGCGATTGCGACTCTGTCGCCGGGCTGAACACCTTGATCAATTAGCCAATTGGCTAAGGATGCGACGCGCTGGTGTGCTTCGCCGTAGGTAAGGCGTTCTTCGTTGTATACAAGATAGTCACGATCTGCGAACTGTGCGGTACTCAACCATAGGTCGCGCAAGCTTCCGGGAGCGTTGGCATAGGTGCGTATGTCGACACCGCGAACCTTGGTCGTCACTACTTCGAAATCCGCACCCGGTGCGGTCAGCTGCGTCCAAGCTGCGCGGTAATCTTGATACATAGTTCTCTCCCCAAAAGCGGGAAAGATTAC
Source organism: Pseudomonadales bacterium (assembly GCA_016779425.1). Taxonomy (GTDB): domain Bacteria; phylum Pseudomonadota; class Gammaproteobacteria; order Pseudomonadales; family Azotimanducaceae; genus UBA4421. The sequence goes on from JADHNQ010000059.1 coordinate 1,462, forward strand.
AGGCTCAGGGTGAATTTGCGAAGACGTCGCGACCCTCTTTCAATCGTCACAGGTGGAATTTTTGGCGGGTCCACGGCTGACCCAAGGCGGGATCTACTGATTGGGTAGGGGCTGGGTGCCGTGAAAATTGCTGGGCTGCCTGCTAGTGATTGTCCTTATGTTTGGCTGGGGTCAAACTAAGACGCAGTCTACTGGGTATCAATCATTCTTACCGTGTTATCAGAGCAAGCCCTGCCAGCCTTAGCCATTGTGATCCCGATCAAATCGGTAGACGAATCTGTGGAGGCATTTGTTAGCCCGCTACTGGCCGAGGATCATGAGGTCGTAGTGGTGGAGGCGGCGTCGGAGAGTCCTTCTTCCGCGAGAGACGACATCAGGCGGCGATGCCAAGACGCCGGCGTTCGATGGCTGCAAGCACCCGCCTCCCGGGGTGGGCAAATCGCCTCAGGCATTGCCATTACTCGTGCTGATCTAATTTGGGTACTGCATGTAGACAGCGGCAATCTCGCGCCAGGGCTTACCTATCTACAAGATTTGACAAAAACCAGTGGTTCATCTTGGGGGCGTTTTGACGTGGAGTTACGGGGCGATCACCCGGGCCTTGCCTGGGTGTCGCGAGCGATGAATTGGCGTTCTAGGCTTCGGCGAATTTGCACCGGGGATCAGGGCATGTTTTTCCATCGCAGGCTACTCGATCAAATTGGGGGCTTTCCGGATCAGCCGCTGATGGAAGATATTGAAGTCAGCAAGCGTCTGCGATTGATCGGTGAATTTCGCGCACCGCGGGTGACAATTGCCGCCAGCGGCGAGCGCTGGTCAAGAAACGGCTTTTGGCGAACAGTTTTTTCTATGTGGCGCTGGCGTATTCGCTACTTCCTCGGTGCACCGGCGGATCAGCTTTACCGGGAATACTACGGTCTTCCTGGGCAGGGTGACCTGTGAAGACATCCTTGCTCATTTTTGCCAAGGCACCTGAACCGGGACTAAGCAAAACCCGGCTAACGCCCCTGCTAGGCGCCCAGGAAGCGGCGGCAGCCCATGAACAACTGTCTAGGCGCGTTTTTCAAGCCATGGCGACGAGCCAACTCAGCATTGTTTTATGGGGCGCATCACAGCACCCAACCCTGGTCGATTGGGCAGCCCAATGCGGTTGGCCACTGCGACAGCAGCAGGGCGATGATCTAGGCGAGCGCATGGCTCACGCACTTGCTGTTGCGTTAGCCGGCGGTGCCGAGCGAGCGATATTGATTGGCACGGACTGCCCGTTGATGAGTGCCAATTATGTTGCACAAGCAGAGGCCGCGCTGGCATCAGCCGATGTTGTGTTGGGTCCTGCCGAAGACGGTGGATATGTGCTGATTGGCTGCTCGCGAGCAGTGCCAGAGATTTTTCGAGGAATCGAGTGGGGTACGAACCGGGTGCTAGAGCAAACCCTAAAGTCAGCTTCCCAGGCGCAGCTTAGGGTAACTCTGCTCGATACGCTTTGGGATGTTGATCGGCCAGAGGACTGGCGGCGGTTTTTAGCGCTGCAGGCGGATGAAAAGATAAAGACGACGGACGCGGTTTAACCCGGTGCCTGGGTGGCGACTTCCTTGATTCGAGCGACCATCGCGCGCAGGCCATTGCCGCGGGTTACTGACAGATGTGCTAGCAGGTCGAGTTGCCCAAAGACGTCCTCAATATCCAGCTTCTGTATCTCACTGGCCTCACGTCCGTCGACAATGACCAACACCACGGCAATGAGTCCGCGCACGATATGAGCATCGCTATCCATAGAAAACTTGAGCCCATCTGCGTCAGAAGTATGGGTCAGCCAGACCTGACTCTGACAGCCGCGTATCAGGTGATCATCGATCTTGTCAGATTCAGGCAGACCACCCAGATCCTTGCCTAGGTCGATGATGAACCGATACTTATCTTCCCAGTCATCGAAAAAACTGAAGGTCTCTAGAAGTTCATCAAGCGTCATGCTCTGGGCCATGTTCAGAATACGCCCAATTCGAGTTGCGCTTCCTCGGTCATCATGTCGCGAGACCACGGTGGTTCAAAAACCAAGGCGACTTCGACATCGATTAAGTGGGGTACCTGACGAACACGATCTTTGACTTCCTCGATCAGTACCGGACCCATGCCACAGCCTGGTGCGGTTAGGGTCATATCAATATCGACTTTGTCAGCTTCAATGCGAACCGCGTAAATCAAACCTAGATCGGCGATGTTGACCGGAATTTCTGGGTCATATACTGAGCGTAGCGCATGCCATACATGGGCCTCGTCTACGACATTTGGCGTATTACTATCAGTGAACGTTAGCGGCTCGACGCTTAAACCGATGGCGTCGGCATCGGCACCGGCGATGCGCGCCATGTTGCCGTTCACCACCACAGTAAAGCTGCCACCCAGGGTTTGGGTCAGCGTAATGAAGGCCCCGCCGGGAATGGTAATGGGGTCGCCGGTAGGCACCAGTCTTCCGGGACAATCCCGGGTCGTTGTAACGATGCGTCTTTCCACAAGCTAGTTCGGCTGGGTCGCGTCAGTTGCAAGATCAGAAGCAGTGACTTCGGCGGCGTTAGCATCCTCCACAAGAGCAAAGCTCTCGCCGCATCCACAATAGCTCGTGGCGTTGGAGTTTTTGAAGATTAGGGCTGAGTTCAATCCCTGGGTGACCATATCGATTTCAGTGCCATCAACCAGGGCCAAGTCTTGTTCGTTGATGCAAACGGTGACCTGATCGCTAACGGGTACAAGGTGGTCGCCGGATTCTGAATCTTCTAAAAAGTCCAGGGTATACATGAAGCCATTGCAGCCGCTTTCCTTAACGCCAAGGCGCAGATAACGGCTTTGGGTCTGCTCAACCTGATTTTTGATATGCGCTTGAGCGCGCTGGGAAACGGATATCTGTGGTGTACTCATATCTTTATCTCGGGGCTTTCGCCCACTGTACGGCTCTCGGGAACAGGTCTTTTTTAAAGAAAAGTGGCTGCCTTTTCTACTCCCGCCAGCAGAGCATCAACGTCAGCTTCATTGTTATACAGACTAAACGAGGCCCGCACCGTGCCGGGAATGCCGAGCCGGGTCATCAGCGGCATGTTGCAGTGGTGGCCGGAGCGCACGGCAATACCTTGTTGATCGAGTAAGGTGCCGACATCGTTGGGGTGTCCGCCACCGAGCAAAAAGGAAATCACGGAAGCGCGCTTATTCGGTTCTCCGATCAAGCGCAGGCCGGGTATCTGTTTAAGACCAGAAAGTGCTCTGTTTACTAGCTGCTCCTCTTGTCGAATCAGTTCCTCCATGGGCAGGCCATCGATGTAGTCGAAGGCGGCGCCAAGACCCGCGCATCCGGCGATATTTGGCGTGCCGGCCTCGAAGCGGAAGGGGGCTTGTTGATAGGTGCTCGCTTCGATGCTGACTTGGTCGATCATTTCGCCGCCACCCTGCCATGGGGGCAGCGCGTTCAGTAGTTCGAGGCGACCATACAGTATGCCAATGCCTGTGGGGGCGAACATTTTGTGGCCTGAAAATACGTAGAAATCGCAGTCCATCGCCTGCACATCAATGCGGGCATGTAGTACCGCCTGGGCGCCGTCGACGAGGGTTAGCGCACCGACCTGCTTGGCCTGTTCTACAAGGTTGGCAACAGGGTTCACCGAGCCGAGACCATTGCTGATGTGGGTAATGGCGAGCAGGGCAGTATTTTCGGTAATCAGGCTCGCGGCGCTTCCAAGGTCTAGATCGCCATGCTCATCAATATCGATGGCCTTGATATTGGCACCTGTGCGTTGGGCTAGAAGCTGCCAAGGCACGATATTCGAGTGGTGTTCTAGTTGGCTGATGACAATGTCTTGGCCCGCTTGAATTTTGTCTTCGATAACCTGGGCAACCAGGTTGATGCCCTCGGTGGTACCGCGAGTAAAAATCATGGACTCACGATGTGCGGCATTTACAAAGGCCTGAGCCTTGTTGCGGCATTCCTCGAGTAGCGCCGTGGCTTCTTCGGCAAGTTCATGGGCAGCACGATGCACATTGGCGTTGTGCTGGCGGTAATAGCGATCGATGGTATCAATAACCTGCTGCGGCTTTTGCGTGGTTGCACCGTTGTCGAGATACACGAGAGGTTTGCCGCGGCTCGTGCGCTGAAGTATCGGGAAATCGTCGCGAATGTTCATAGGCTTGCACCAAGCTCGCGGGCTCCGATCATGGTGTTCAGTGCGGTCTCTGCCAACGGACCGTCAATGCATTGCCGCAAGAAACCCTGGCTGAGCAGTGCTTCGGCCGCGGCCTTGTCGATGCCTCTGCTGGTCAGGTAAAACAGGGCTTCCTGTGACAGGGTGCCAACCGTTGCGCCATGGGAACAACTGACGTCGTCGGTATAGATCTCCAGTTCAGGCTTGGTATTGATGGTGGCGTTGTCTCCCATCCCTAAGTTCTTGTTCGATAACTGAGCGTCGGTTCCGCTCGCCCCATCGTGAATATGAATGCGGCCGTTAAACGTGCACTTGCCGCCATTGGCGACAATGTTATGAATAGTCTGTTCGCTGCGGCCTTTGGGTTGTCGGTGTTCCAGAGTGATCTGCTGATCTAGTGCGGCCTTGTTGTCGACCACGCCCGCTGACACCAGTTTCGCTTCGGCGCCCTGACCGTCCATGATGATATGCAGGTCTTGCCGTCGCACCCCGCAGCCTAGGACATGGTTGTTCAAGTGATAGCGAGCCGACGACTGCAGACGCACGCTCGAGTACTGCCAGCTTGAAGACGCAGCGTTCAGGGCATTGCGGGAATGTTTGACCTCGGCATTCGGGCCAATGTCGATCCAAACGGTCTGCTGCCCTTCGTCGCCCTCTATCATCTCGATCAAAGTAAGGGAGGCGTTGGCGGATAGGTTAACGATGACAGGTAACGTGTTGGCCCTGTGTATGAGCGTTACCGGGTCCGTCACCGAGCCAGTGATGTCCAGACGCATGGCCTCACCGGCAAAACACAACCGCGCAAATGCTTCCGGGCCCTGCTGAAGATCTAGCCCAGGCATTGATTTGCTAATGGTTTCTCGCCACCAGCGAACGCCACTTTGCTGTTCACCATTAATTTGTGGCGCTTCAGCAGGCGCAACGAGTTGCGTCAGAAAACCGTCGGCCTTGGTGTACTTCCAGCGCTCCCGGTGAGCTGGGCTGTTAAGGGCGCCTTGGACCACGTCACCAATCGTGACGCCCGGTTCGCTTAGGCCCTCGGCGAGCCCTGCGGGCACCAGCAGAGTCTTTGGCAGCGCTAGGTCAGCCATGCATAGCCCTTGGCTTCTAATTCCAGCGCCAAACTTTTGTCGCCGGATTCGATGATTTGGCCGTTTGATAAGACATGGACATAGTCAGGCACGATGTAGTCGAGCAGACGCTGATAGTGGGTAATGAGCACAACACCATTGCTCTCGCTGCGATACCGGTTAACCCCGTCGGCTACGACTTTGAGGGCGTCGATGTCGAGGCCTGAATCGGTCTCGTCCAGCAGAGCTAGTTTGGGGTTTAGCAGCAGTAGCTGCATGATTTCGTTGCGCTTCTTTTCGCCGCCGCTAAAGCCTTCGTTCACGCCTCGCTTTAAAAAAGCCGGGTCGAGATCGAGGGAACCCGCCAGTTCTCTCACCGTGCGCATGAAGCTAGCAGTATTCGGCTGCTCTTCCCCTCGCGCTCGGGCGAGGGAATCGATGCTGGCCTTTAGGAATTCCATATTGCTAACACCCGGAATTTCCACCGGATATTGAAAAGCAAGGAACATACCAATCTGGGCGCGTTCGAAGGGCTCAAGATCGAGCAGGTTTTTACCGCCCAACATCGCCTCACCCCCATCAACGGCGTAGCCGGGTCGACCAGACAGTACATTGGCCAGGGTCGACTTACCGGAACCATTCGGCCCCATAATGGCGTGTACTTCGCCTGCTTTGACCGTGAGGTTCAGGCCTTTGAGGATTGGCTGGGGGCCATCGTCGGTTTCAACGCTAGCGTGCAGATTTGATACATCAAGCAGATTCATCCAACCGCACCCTCTAGACTGACTTCCAATAATTTTCCGGCTTCTACGGCGAATTCCATGGGCAGTTCGCGGAAAACTTCCTTGCAGAAACCGTTAACGATCATGCTTACCGCCTGTTCGGTTTCAATACCGCGCTGCTGGCAGGCGAATAGCTGATCATCGCTGACCTTGGAGGTGCTGGCTTCGTGTTCGACCGTGGCCGAATTATTCTTGTTCTCAATATAGGGGAATGTATGCGCACCGCATTGATCTCCAATCAACAAAGAATCGCATTGGGTAAAATTACGAGCGTTCTGCGCCGTGGGTGAGATGCGCACTAGGCCGCGATAGCAGTTCTCGCTACCCCCTGCGCTAATGCCCTTAGATACAATCGTGCTCTTGGTGTTCTTACCCATATGAATCATCTTTGTGCCGGTATCAGCCTGCTGACGGTTGTTGGTCAGTGCTACCGAATAGAACTCGCCAACGGACTCGTCACCGCGCAATACCACGCTCGGGTATTTCCAGGTGATCGCCGATCCAGTCTCGACTTGGGTCCAGGAGATTTTTGCCCGCGGCCCTGCACACAAGCCACGCTTGGTGACGAAGTTGTAGATGCCGCCCTTACCGTTCTCATCGCCGGGATACCAGTTCTGTACGGTGCTGTATTTGATCTCTGCGTCACCCATGGCCACCAGCTCTACCACGGCTGCATGCAATTGGTTCTCGTCGCGCATCGGAGCGGTACACCCTTCGAGGTAACTTACGTGGGATCCCTCGTCTGCAATGATCAGGGTGCGCTCAAACTGTCCTGTATTGCGCTCGTTGATGCGAAAATAGGTAGAAAGTTCCATCGGACAGCGCACGCCCTTGGGAATGTAGACGAATGAACCGTCGCTAAAGACTGCCGAGTTCAGTGCTGCGTAGTAGTTGTCCCGCTGGGGTATCACAGAGCCAAGGTACTTTTGCACTAACTCTGGATGGCTGTGCACGGCCTCGGAGATTGGGCAAAAGATCACGCCCGCTTCTGCTAGCGTTTCTTTAAACGTCGTGGCGATGGAGACACTGTCGAAGACTACGTCGACCGCAACGTTGGCGCCTGCGGGTGTGCCAATAGCGGCTGGATCCGGCACCACGCCAGCCAGCGCGGCTTGCTCGTGCAGTGGAATGCCGAGTTTTTCATAGGTTCGCAGTAACTCCGGGTCAACTTCATCCAATGATCTGGGGCCATCGGTTTGACTCTTGGGTGCGGAGTAGTAGGAAATTGCCTGAAAGTCGATGGGCGGATAGTGAACATGGGCCCAGTTCGGTTCGCGCATCTCTCGCCATTTGGCGAAGGCTTCTAGACGCCAATCGGTTAGCCATTGGGGCTCGCCTTTGCGCGCAGAAATAAAGCGCACGACACTTTCGTCTAAACCTGGCGGCAGGGTCTCTGACTCAACGTCAGTGACGAAGCCTGCGTGATACTCGCTGCCCGCTTCGACTAGGTCATCAACACTGGATTTAGACACTAGGTCTCCTGTTCTCGGTGCACATCGCCACACCTTGAGGGTGGTTTGCCGATGCGTTTAGGGCCGCGAATTCTACAGGCGCCTAGTCGCGCAAGCAAAAAACGCTTCTTGGTCAACATTAGAAACAGTGGGGGTGAAACTAGGTCCTGCAAGAGGGCGGGCGTCGCGGATTTCAGGCTATGTCAGGCGAAAGCTGGACAATAGGTGGCTCGATAAGATCCTTTCGCTTGGCGCGAATGTTTAGGGTTCATTAGAGCGTAGATTGAACACAAATTTCGTCGCAGCTGATTCATACTGCGCCGCTAGCATCATCCACCCGATATAGACAAAAGGCCGATTCATGCCCAAGCTGCAACGGCTCCCAGAAGAACACATTGAATTCGCCTACGGCATCTTCTTGCTTCAGGACAGCCACAGGCTTGTCAAGGCCCTGAAGCGCCGCCATCAACCCTCGGTGCATGGCACACGCACTTGGGGTTCTGCGTATTTATTGATGGATTATCTGCAGGAGCATCCGCCAGCTAAGAATCGCAAGGTGATGGAACTTGGGTGCGGATGGGGCGCAACTTCCGTATTTTGCGCCCATCAGTTTGGTTCGAAAGTGACGGCAGTAGACCTGGATCCTGCGGTTTTCCCCTTCGTCGATGTGTTTGCCGAGATCAACTCGGTCTCGTTAACCAACAAGTGCACCGACTTCAGCCGCCTAACGGGACCGTTTTTGGGACAGCACCCACTGATTATCGGCGGTGATATCTGCTTTTGGGATAACCTGGTTAAACCATTGAAGCTGCTGATCAATCGAGCCATCAAAAATGGCACTAAGCGCGTGGTGCTAACCGACCCCGGCAGACCGCCGTTTTACGAGTTATGTGACCAGCTGTCGAGAACTCATCAGGTCACGCTGCAAGAGTGGTATGCCATAGAGCCAGACCGATTTGTCGGTGAAGTGGCGGAAATACGCCCCAGGCGCTAGTTCATCGGTGGGGTGTTCGATAGGCATCCCAGATAGTGCAGATAGGCGCTGCGTAATTTTCTTTGCAGCTCCGCATCTTCCGTGCGCTCAATGGTCAGCCGTAGCTGCTCGGCAACAATGTCCGGCACAGGTGGAACGGGCAGGCGCTCGGATTTTAAATCGCAAAGCGAGGGATCCTGCTTCGATGCTGTCACAGACGGATGCGTGCCCACGGGCTCATTCGC
>JADHNQ010000060.1 GCA_016779425.1 Pseudomonadales bacterium
CCATAAAAACCGCCTGAGGGCATGACGATGACTTCCACCTTGGGCATGGAAGCGATTTTCATGGACGGATAGGTATGGAAGTTATCCTCCTGAATCTCACCGTTTTTCAGGGTGTTTTCACTGTACAGGGCCGCCGAGAGTCCATACACGAACGAGCCCTGTACCTGAGCTTCGATTTGCTGAGGGTTCACGGCAATACCACAGTCAGTGGCCGCCACGATGCGGTGCATGTTGAGGTTGCCGCCCTCGTCAACAGTGACTTCGGCACAGGCCGCAACGTAGCTGCCAAATGAGTGCAGTACTGCCAGACCTCTGCCCATGCCGTCTTCCTGCCCCCAGCCGCCCTGTTCGGCGACGGCTTTCAACACCGCAGCACTCTTGGGCTGGTTTTTCATCAGCGCTAGGCGAAACTCCAAGGGGTCGCGACCCGCGGCATGGGCCATTTCCTCTAGGAAGCACTCCATGTAAATGGTGTTTTGGTTAACGTTCACACCCCGCCAAAATCCTGGGCGAATGGGTGGATTACGCATGGCGTGGTCGACCAGCACATTGGGTATGTCGTAGCAGATCGAATGATCATCCATGGCGGGATTCAGGCCAGCCTTGATCACACCCTGGAATTGCAGGTAGTCCGCGCCTTCGACCAGCGCGTGGGGCATCAATCCCGCTAAAATCGATTGACCGGAGATGCGCATGTGTAGGCCCGTTAGATTGCCATCAGCATCCAAGGTTCCGCGCATTTTTGCCATGGTGCTTGGGTGGAAGAAACCATGCTTTTGGTCTTCTTCCCTAGACCACTGCAGTTTGATCGGCGTGCCGGGAAAGGCCATGGCGATCTTGACGGCCTGATGCACATAGTCACCTGCGCCGCGACGGCCAAAGCCGCCGCCCAAAATAGTCTTATAAACCTCACACTGGTTCAGGGGCAGCCCTGACGCTGCGGAGGCTGCCGCCAGCGCCGCCTCACCATTTTGCGTTGGACACCAAACTTCACAGCGATCCTTCGTGAACAGTGCCGTGGCATTCATGGGCTCCATTGGAGCATGGTTTTGCGAAGGGCACTTGTAGACGGACTCAACGGTGGTTTCTGCGGATGCAAAGGCCGCTTCGACATCGCCTCCCCAGTTCCCAACGAAGGCTTCGTCGGCGCTCAGACCCTCTTCGAGCATGGCGGTTAGCGTCGCATCGTTGTAATTGGCGTTAGGGCCAAGATCCCACTTGATCGGTAGCTTCTTCAACGCGGACTGCGCCTGCCACCAAGTGTCGGCGACGACGGCCACACCGTCGGTACCTTCGTCGGTAACGACGGCTACCGCGCCTTTGACGCCGGGCATGGCACTGATCGCGCTCTCGTTAAAACTCACCAGTTTGCCGCCCATCACGGGGCAATCCATGATGCTTGCGCAAAGCATGTTGGGCAGATTGATATCGGCACCATAGACCAGTTTGCCGGTCAGCTTATCTGCGGTATCCAGTCGCTTTAGAGGTTTTCCGGCGATATGCCAGTCCGCCGGATCGCGCAGCGTGACCTTTGTAGGCACCGGCAGCGCAGCTGCGTTGGCGGCTACCGCTCCATAGGTAGTGGTGCGTCCTGATGGCCCATGCGTAATGACGCTATCGATGGCTGAGCATGACGATGCAGCGACACCCCATTGATCCGCCGCGGCTTGCACCAACATCATCTTGGCCGCGGCACCACCCTCGCGCACATACTGCTGGCTTGCACGCAGCCCTCGGCTGCCGCCGGTGGAGTAGTCGCCCCAGACACGTTCCCGGGCTACATTCTGTCCGGGGGTTGGGAATTCGTAAGTAACTTTGTCCCAGTCACAGTCGAGTTCTTCCGCCACTAGCTGGGCCAAACCCGTGAGGGTGCCCTGGCCCATTTCGGAACGCGCAATACGAATCGTCACCGTGTCGTCCGTGGCGATATGTACCCAAGCATTTACTTCGTCGAGCGGCATGCTTGACGAGGCAGCCGGGCGCGTCGTCATCCCCAACGCCAGACCGGCGCCAAGTGTCGATGTGGTCACTAAAAAACCGCGACGAGACACATTCAAGGCGCCTTGCAGACCGTCTGCTTTCGATGATTCAAAAAGCTTATTCATGCCATTTCTCCCTTCGACTTCAGGGTAATCTCTTTCGCCAAATGCACCCCTTCACGTACCCGTTGGAAGGTGCCGCAGCGGCAAATGTTAGTAATTTGACTGTCTATTTGTGCATCGTCAGCATCGGGTGTGGCGTTCAACATACCCGCCACGGCCATAATCATGCCTGGCTGGCAGTAGCCGCACTGTGGCACGTCGAGTTCTGCCCACGCCTGCTGCACAGGATGACTGCCATCGTCTGACAGCCCTTCGATGGTGGTGATTTTGGTATTTTCATTAACGGCAGCCAGCGGCATTACGCAGCTTCTGACCGCCACCCCGTCCAGATGTACGGTGCAAGAACCGCATTGGGCGATTCCGCAGCCATACTTAGTACCCGTGAGCCCTAACTGTTCCCGCAACGCCCACAGCAATGGTGTGGTGTCGTCGGCGTCAACCTCGACAGGCTCACCGTTCACATTTAACGTCTTCATCGCATACCTCCTAAGGCGTTTGTCTGCCACTCGATCAACTCTCTGAGCCAAGATACTAGGAGTAACCGACGCACAAGTCGACACGACTCGAACGCCGAGTTTTTGAACATCGATGCAACAGTTTCAATCGCTGTCCCGCTCGCTTAGTCTCTGCGAAGATCTTGCGAGGGAGGCTGATATGAATACGACAAAAAAACCCTTTGTACCGTCCTTGCAGCGCACTGCGGGACAGTCCGCGCCCATTGCCGCCAATGATGGCAAGGCCTATACAAGTTTGGATTTGAACGGTGATGCTGGTACCGCCGCCGCGGTCGCCGATGCGCTGGCGCAGATTGCCAGTGGTGAGGGCCAGCAGGTTACCGATCTGATAGAAAATGCCGCACCGGGGCCAATCGAGACGAAGTGGGGCCAAGGATTTCGTCGCTATGCCGAGTGCCTTGACCACATAAAGGCCAATGGTCCAAAAGCCCCGGAGGGCGGTCTGGCCCTACCCATGCGCTATACGGTGATGGAAGTGCCCTCTTATTCCGTCGTGCCCTCCAATGCCATTTGGAAAGACGAGACTCGCAAAGAAGAAGCGGCAATGCTTGCTAAGGACGAGCGGGATAACGCACGAAGGAGTTTGTATTTTCCTCAGGTGATGCGAGACGCTCGTCGTATATCTCAGTACTACCCGGGGCTGTCACCCAATAGCGCCGAGTGTATGGATAAATTGGGGGTTGCCTTGGCCTCCTGCGATAGCAAGTGCAGCAACTTTTATGACGCCGCCGAGGTTCGCGCTGTTTTCTATCCCGAAATGGAAAAGCTGCTGCTGGCATTCTATCCAGAGGCCACAGACGCCCTAGTCTACAACCATGACGTATTCGACAAAGATTACGAAGGTGATCGTACCGAAGATCAGGATGCTAAGAATCCGGGCGTTAACGCGAACTACGCCAATCTCGTGCACAACGATTTAAACGATAACAGCGGTCGAGTGCGGTGCCGGGAATTGCTCACACGCAATCTCCGAAACTTTGGCCGTGAGCAGCATTACACCGAGGCCGAAGCAGACGATAAAATGTCGAGGCGTTTCCTGTCGATAAATTTAGCCAAACCGATGGAGACGGTTGAACAGAACCCGTTTGTTTTGTGCGCGTGGCCGTCCTTTGCTGATCAGCCTTACATCAATAATTACCGCGTATACGACGATCGTGTCGGCGAAACCACACGCTTTACCTATCGGCCCGATCACGAGTGGTATTGGATACCGCAGCAGCGGCCCGATGAGGTCTCCATGCTCAAGTGCTATGACTCGGTTTGCGATGGCTCGGTATCACGCTGGTCATTTCACTCGGCCTGCATCGACCCGACGGCGCCAGCTGATGCCCGCTGCCGCAAAAACGTGGTGGTGCGCGCCTTCGTCTTTTTCTAGAACGCCGCCACTGGCCTTAACACAATAAAAAAAGCAGTAGATTAATGGCGATACCAACAATTCTAGACACTGATATCGGGCACGATGTAGACGATGTATGGGCACTCGCATTTTTGCTGAAATGTCCCGAACTGGATATCAAGCTCATCACCACCAGCACTGGCGATACGGTCTACCGCGCAGAACTGGTCGCCAAAATGCTGCAGCTTCTGGGCCGCACAGATATCCCGATTGGCATTGGTATCCCGCTAGACGACAACCCCCATACCCACGACGCCTGGCTCGAAGATTTTGACATGCAACACTATCCGGGCACTGTACTGCACGATGGTGTTGGGGCGATTTGCGACACAGTGATGCAGGCCACGAGCAAGGTATCGCTGATTTGCATTGGACCCGTGCCAAACATCGCGGCTGCGCTGGCGCGCCAACCCGGCATTTGTGATAACGCCAAATTTGTTGGCATGCACGGCAGCATTCGTCGGGGCTATCTTGATGCGCCGAAACCTATGCGGGAATTCAATGTCAAAACCCATGCCTTAGCCTGCCGCGCTGTATTTGAGGCCCCATGGGAAAAGGTGATTACACCCCTAGATACCTGCGGCAACATCATTTTGGACGGCGAGCGCTTTGCGAAGATCCGTGAAGCCGCTACCCAGCAAGGCCCGGCCAGCGCGCCGGGTATTTGCCTCGACTGTCATTTGGCGTGGTTCGAGGCGGTCAAACATTGGCCCATTCTCAAGCACTTGAACGCCCAGAGCCAAAGCTCCGTTCTATACGACCTGGTCGCAGTCTATTTGGGTTTTGCCGAAGACCTTTTGGTGATGGAAGATCTACCCGTTTTGGTAACTCCCGACGGCAAGACCATGATTGACGACAGCGGTGATAACGTGCGCTGCGCTACGAGCTGGCAGGATAAACACGCCTTCTTGGATTTGGTTACCGAACGCTTGGCGACTAGCGGGTGAGCGAGCGCCCCAATGTCGTGGTGCTTTTCCCGGACCAGCTGCGGGCCCAGTCCCTGCCGCTATTCGGTGAAACGCAAATCGACACTCCCCACATCGACCGGCTGGCCAGCGAGGGCACGCTGCTGACCCAAGCCGTCTCCAACTGCCCTGTGTGCACGCCGGCGCGCGCCATGCTGCTAACCGGTCGCTACCCGCAAACCACCGGTCATTTGATCAATACGACTCGAACGCGGCATTCTGAAATTTCCATTGGTGATGCATTTGCGCACCAAGGCTACAAGACCGCTTGGGTGGGCAAGTGGCATCTACACACAGGTCTGTGGCCAGCACTCGACCGCATGCCGCAACACCCGGACTGGGTGCCCGAGGGTCGAGATCGTTTGGGCTTCGATTATTGGCGCGCCTACAACCAGCACATGGTCTATTTCGACGGGTTTGTGCATAAGGACGACTGGAATTACGAGCGTTGGGACGGCTATGAAACAGATGGACTGTTAAATTACGGCAGGGAGTTCATGGACTCCGTGGGCGAAGATCCGTTTCTGCTGTTCCTATCACCCCATCAGCCGCACTTTACGCCGTTTACCTTCGCCCCAGAGAGCTACTACCACCGGCTGCCCAAGACGCTGACGCTTCCGGCAAACGTGCCCGAGCATAAACGCGAAGCCTCTCTCGACATGTACCGCCACTACCTTGCCATGATCCTCGCCGTCGATGACATGCTGGGCAACCTGCTCGACTATCTGGACACCAAGGGCCTGGCGGATAACACCATTGTGGTGTTCGCCTCAGATCACGGCACCCAGGGCGGTGCCCAAGGCGTAAATCCGTGGTCGAAGAAAAACCCCTACGATGCCTCCATTCATATTCCAGGCATTGTTCGCTTTCCGGGGCACGTCGAAGCAGGCAGTCGATGCGACCACATCATGTCCATGGTGGACTGGTTTCCCAGCATCTGCGGGTTGGCTGGCATTCCCGTGCCGCGCAGTATAGAAGGCACGAATAAGGCAGGCCTGATTCTCGGCAATGCAGACGATCCATCCGCTGCAGATGATTCCGCCTTTATCATGAATTTTTCCAAATGGTTTGACTGGTTTCGCGATGGTGCTGAGTGGCGCGGGGTCCGCACCCGAACCCATACCTACGCGGAGTGGTTAAATGGCAAAGTCGAGCTTTACGATTTACAAACCGACCCGCTGCAAATGCACAACTTGGCTGGCTCGGGCAGCGATGCCGAAAAGCAGATGCAGCAGCGGCTACGCGAGCATCAGGCCAAACGCCAGGACGAACTGGTCAACTGCACGGACTGGAAGCATTGGCTCGACAATCAGCGACGCGTGGTACGCAACGCGTTTGGCGAGTTGAGCCATCCAGACAGTGAGCCGGATTGGTCATTACTTCACGAGTGATACAAATGAGCGATATGACGCACCCAGTATTTCCCCATGTACTTTCGCCAGAGGTTATTGCGTCCTTTGCCCGGGACGGATTTGTGAAAACCGAGGGCGTGCTCACGGACGATGAGCTGCGTGACTACAGTTCAGCAGTTGATTTAGAGGTCGCCGCGCGCACCGCAGCGGATACTCGCTCGGTGGCGGATAAAACCACCTATGAACAAAGCTTTATACAGTGCATGCGCCTGTGGGAGACCAGTCATGGCGTGCGCCCCTTGACCTGCCATCCGGGGCTCGCAGGTATCGCCGCACAGTTACTGGGGGTCGACAGCATACGACTTTGGCAGGACCAGGCGCTCTACAAAGAGGCAGGTGGTCGTGTAACCACCCCGCATCAAGACGAAACTTTTTGGCCCATCGGTAATGCGCCCTTGGTCAGCGCCTGGATACCCTTCGATGCGGTAACCACGCACAATGGCGCCATGGCCTATGTGCCCGGCTCGCATCTGGCCGGTGGACTGACGCCCGTAGACATCACCCATCGCTCTGAACCCTACGATATCTTGCGCGACCCCAGCCTAAATCGCCGTGAACCGGTTTGGATAGCCGTGGACCCCGGCGCAGTCGTTTGGCATCACGGATTCACCGTGCATCAGGCGGCGGCAAATCACAGCGACTCGACCCGGCGCGTTTTTACCATCGTGTACATCGCCGGCAACGCCACCCGCACCAAGGGCTGGCCGTGTTTTCCATTGGATCGCGAAGACCTTGCGGTGGGTGAACGGCTACGCGGTGATGGCATGCCTGTGCTTTGGCCGCCGCCGGCAAACCTGCCTGAGACGCCATCACTGATTGGCGAGAGCACTGGCCCGCAGATGCGGTCGGGTTCATAGAGGTCTATGCACCGACGCGATCAGGGCAATCGGTAACAAGTCTTGCCTATCTATTCGTGACTAAGACAATGGGTTTGAAGAGCGCAAATGCCCATTTACCGCGCTATGCATCCGGGAAAAGCCCGGGCATCCAGCGCCCGGCCAGTTTGGCGGGGAAGGCAAGGTGCAAGGGCGCGCGGGTGCTGGTGGAGGTAAGCGCACCGCTGTCGATTAGCGCCGAGGTCACGCGGCGGGCCGAGCGTTCGTTGACGCCAAGCAATGCCACAACATCGGCGCGGGCAAGTTCACCTTGCAAAAGGACCGAGCGCAGAACGGTGTCGGATTTCGCTAGTAGGGCTCCGGCACGCATTTCCTCTTCGGCCCAGATCATGATCCGGTCGCGCAGGCGGTCTGGCTTCATCAAGCCTTCCATGAAGGTGACTTGGTCAATACATGTTTGCAAAAAGAAACGCGTGAAGTCTGCCAGTGCGGCCTCTGAGAGTGTGCCACGCCCGTCGCGATCCCCGTGCCGTGGCGCGTCACAGGCCATCAAGTGGCTCTTGTATTCGGCCTCATTGCGCGCCAACCCGCGCGCGACTGACCAAAGGCCCTTGGTGTCCAGCGCCGAACGCAGCATTGCATAAGACATCAGCCGCGCAACCCGGCCATTGCCATCAAGAAACGGGTGGACCCAAAGGAAGCGGTGATGAGCGCAAGCAGCGTAAAGAATGGAGTCTATCCGCCCTGCACGCGCGTAAGCTTCATCCAACCTCGTCAGGAACCGGTGCACAGCGCCTGGGCTGACTGCCACATGACGACCAATCTCAACATCATGATCGCGGATTGCCCCAGGGATGACAGGGAGCCTTTCCCCCGTCGTCGGGTGTTCCACGAACAGTAAATCTGGTGGCAGCAATTCACAGAAGCGCCGATGCAGGTCGAGAATGGTGTTAGGCGTGGTAGCGCGCCCATGGACGCCACCTTCGTCTATCCATTTCTGCACGGCAATATGGGCTTTGGCTTCCAACTGCAGATCGCGTTTTTCAGGATCGGTGCTGTAATCGTCGTTCATCGCGCGTTCGATATCGACGGGATGGGTGTTATGGCCCTCAATCAAATTGCTGTAATAACAGTTCATAGACCGGATCAGACCGGCAAGAGCATCTGCGATGGAGGCAGGCAGGGATGCCTGAAACGCTGCCGAACGAGCGGCAAGTTCCAGCGCCAGATCGTTGAGTTCCGCACGCTTGGGCGAGCCTTCGCTCACCATCAGCGGTTCAAACAAACCTATGGTCTCGCCAGCGTCTCTGAGTGTCATATAAAGCTGCATTTTACCCGCTTTACGCCCAACTATTTGTCCGGTTTATTGTCCGCTTTATATAACTTTATTTTCTATATCTAACAATTACTTGGAATATTTTATAGTTACATCTTCGCATGCATATTGTCCGATTAAGTGACCGGTATAGTTTGCACCGTACGCACCCTTATTCCAACCGCCATGGCGCGCGTCCGCATTCAGACAGGCACGCCGCAGTGCTTTTCCACAGGCCGCGTCTTTACCGTTGTTTATTCGCCAGCGATGCGGCCCGAACCAAGAACCCGCCGTGTTTTGCACTGGATCGCAAAGACCTTGCGGTGGGTGAACGGCTACGCGGTGATGGGATGCCAGTGCTTTGGCCGCCGCCGGCAAGCCTGCCTGAGACGCCATCACTGATTGGCGAGAGCACTGGCCCGCAGATGCGGTCTGTCTCCTAGGCCGTTCGTAAACCTGAGTTGGGGCTGGTTATTGGGCTGTCGCTTGAGCAAAGCCCTTAGCTAGAGCAATCAGTCTGCACCCGCCTGAACTGCCAGCGATTCTTTTTCCAGTTCACGAGCCCCGCGCATGATGTTGCCAAGCGCATAGTTACCTTCGTGGCAGGCGTACTCGTAAATCTTGCCTTCGCTGCTCGTCCATACGTACTCACCACCCCAGGGCTGAGTCCATATTTCCGGGTTCTCCACGACAAAACGGTAGCGCATGGAACCATCGGCCTGGCGGGTAAAATACTCAGTCACCTGCAGGTTTTTGTCCGCTCCGGATAGGGGGGGAAACTCGCCAAAATGCCGAGTCTCGACCACTAGGGTTTCGTCCTCCCAATGGCCAATGGAGTCACCAAACCAACTGGCAGCGCTGGCCTGACGGTGCTCTGCGTTTAAACGCACGATGCGGGCATCATGATTCATTTCCGTCAGTATCATGACGTGTTCGGGGGTTTGGATAATGCGCTTATGATTGTTGTAGTAGTTGGGAAGCATTGGTGGTCCCGCCGTTGAGCGCGAGCCGATAATGCAGCGCTCGGCTAATGGGCGCTGCTCGATATCATCGTAGGGTCCTGAGCCGTTAGCGGTATCCAGCCACCATGCCGTGCCCGTATTGCGGGAGGCGGGCAGGTCTTGGCTCCGCCACAGCAACCGCCAGTCATTTTGCAGACCCTGCATGCGAGCCTGTCCTGCTGCGGTCATTGGCGGGATGCGACCATTGGCAGGGGTCGTCAAGATCGAGGTGCGAAACTTGCCGTCTATAAGAACTGCCTCACTGCCCCGGTCGATCCAAAACATGTTGTAACCCCCCACGCGCGCGCCCTGCTTGGGGGCGGCGCGATTCGGATCACTGGCCGCGTTCGCACGCTGGTTAAAGGCCTGAGCTTGCTGAGCCATACGCTCTCCGTCCTCCGGCGATAAATAAAGGTTGTCGCCAAAGGCCTCTGGGCGCTGCAGTGGTGTCAGGGTTCCGGCATCGTACATCCCCGTCAGGTTGCCTT
>JADHNQ010000061.1 GCA_016779425.1 Pseudomonadales bacterium
ACGCCGGTTCGCAACGACGACAGATCATAGGCTGCGATATTGGGGAGGTCGGTTTCGGCAACAAACATGGTAGGCACACCGTGCAGCGCCGTGCACTGTTCTTCCGCAACCGTGCGCAGCACAACATCCGGGTCGAAGCCTTCATCAGGAAAGACTGCGCACGCGGCATGGGTCAGGCATGCCAAATTCCCCATAACCATGCCGAAGCAGTGGTATAGCGGCACCGGAATGCACAGACGGTCATGCTTGCTAAAGCGCATGCCCGCGCCCACCTGCAGGCCGTTGTTCAAAATATTGAAATGACTCAGGGTTGCGCCCTTAGGGTTGCCCGTGGTGCCGCTAGTAAACTGAATATTGATCGCATCATCCGGCTGCAGGGTTGCGGCGATCTCAGTCATACGGTCACATTCGGCGACGCCACCCAGCGTGCATACCTCGTCGAAGTTGAACATGCCCGCTGTTTTTTCGCTGCCCATACGAATGATACTTTTCAGATGAGGGACCTTGGCAGACACCAACTTTCCCGGGGCGCATTCCGCCAGCTCCGGCGCCAGAGCCTGCAGCATTTCAAGGTACTCACTGGTCTTAAACGACTCCGCCGTGATCACCGCCTTGCACTCGACTTTGTTGAGCGCGTACTCCAATTCATACAGTCGATAAGCAGGGTTGATACACACCATAATCGCGCCAATCTTGGCCGTGGCGAACTGCGTCAAACACCACTCCACGCGATTGGGTGACCAGATGCCCACCCGATCCCCCGGACCAATGCCAATGGCTAGCAGCCCTGTCGCTAGCGCATCAACATACCGTTGATACTCCGCATAGCCCCAGCGAATGTTCTGATGGCGCACCACCAAGGCAGGCTGGTCAGGATAGGTCGCAGCGATGCGCTCCAAGCACGCGCCGATGGTTTCATAAAGCAGTGGCTCACTCGCTTGGCCACAAAGGTAGCTTTGCCCGTTGGGTAGGTTTTCTGGCATGGGTCACCTCTTCATCAACCGTGCTCGGAGTGTAGCGTCAAGTGCGGGCATTGTTCGATTCGCAAACTGAAGCCAACGTGATGAGTGCAAAGGCCAGCCCGGTATCATGGCCAGAGACTCGCATTTAACCATTTCTGCAATCAGGTTTTGCGGGCACTAAACGACCAACCCACCTGCTGTTCATCCACCATGAAAGGTGTGTAGGTCGCTGTTCCACACCCCAGACTTTGTGCTTTGTCACAGAGCTCGTCCATCGCTCTGGCACTGCGCGATGCTTTGAGCATGGCATGCAAACGGTGCACGTAGGCTGTCACTTCAGCACGGATATGGGCGATTCTGGCTGCAATATCGGCTCCCGCCACCTGGGGAATGGCGGCCAATATCTCGCGGGATTCCTGACTGATCTGCCATACCAAATCATCCTTGGGTATTTCAGCATGCTTGCGCTGGGCTGCTGCTACTTTGGCCTCAACACGCTGCTGAGTTTTGTAAACTCGGGACTTCGAGCCAGACTTCAACACCTTGGCGAGGTCATCTAGCTGCATCATCAGATGACCCTTCTGCAGCAAACTTTGAGCGCGGCGCAAACGCGCTGCGCTCGCCTCGTGGACGGCGCCACCCTCAGCATGCATCAAGAAAAGAGCACGACCATCAGTAACCAGCACGCGCACGGCTTCTGCCAGCGCCAGATCTCCTCTGGCGTACTCGAAACCGTATTGAGACGTTAAGCAATCGACACTTGATGAGTGGAACGGCAGATTAGCGATATCGGTATCACCAACAAATTCAACAGATGCCACAAGTTCAGCATCTGTGCTTGTGGGACCGGCGGGGGCAATGGTGGCGTAATCAACACCCGAGATCGCAAAAGCCCTATTGTGGTCGCGGGCAAAGATCGCTGCCTTTAAGGCCACGGCGCCATTTCCCGTGGCTAAATCAACGATTCGGGCGGAGCTGTCGAGTTCTGAGAATAGGTCTTGCCATAATTGATCAACCGCAAAAGCACGGTCGGCAAAGAAACAGGTATCTTGAAACCCTGATTGCCAATAGCGTGTCCAAGACGCAGCACTATCGGACGCCTCGCTCGTTCGCTGATTCATGGTCGTTCCAAGGCCTCGCCTGTGATTGCCGCCGCCATTTCTGTAAGTGTTGTGACCCCCAAAACCCTCCCGCGGCAACGCGTCGGGTCTCGCAGGCTAGGGCAGCATCGACGCAGCGGCAGCGTTTCTCTCTGCAGCCATGGACTTTGACACCAAAGCAATGACAGCGCAGCAAGGTTACCGGCGAGCAATGGCTGCATTCTGAGGCGATAAATCCAAGCAAACAGCTCATCGAGAAAACATTACTCGTAACGCTGATTACTTTGAAGATTCCGCGCTAACGTGAAGGTCAAATAAGCACGGTTCCCTATGTGACCAAGTGGGCGAGCGATGAAAAAAGGTGCACTTCCAAACCATTGTTCGTGGCTTTACAGGCGTGCCAATCAATACCTGTTCAGCCGCAAGACATTCTCGAGCTGTCGAGTAACCCGACTTACCACCCTTACCCGCCAACATCCTCTCAAAAGTCGGCCCTATTGTATTCGAGTGACTTTCAGTCGAGCGTTCAAGTCAGGCAGCTTTAAAAAGAAAGACGAGAAACTACCTTTTTGCAAGATGACATCCTGCCCTACTGCCAAATTGATGCGACGGTTGTCGGTCTGCATCCAGACCTGGCCGTTTTCTAGGCTTATGCGCCATCGGTCAAGTCGAGATTTACCGAGCGATGTAATGGTCGCGCGTATCGAATCGCTTGACCCATTTCTGGAAACGAGCGGCGCAAACTCGTTCGGGTCAATACGCTGGCGCTGCAGTGTGCTTTCGGCTTGCAGAGTTTCATCAACGCTCGCCATTGGTTTTGCCGGAGCCGCTT
Organism: Pseudomonadales bacterium; assembly: GCA_016779425.1. GTDB lineage: Bacteria > Pseudomonadota > Gammaproteobacteria > Pseudomonadales > Azotimanducaceae > UBA4421. Next base: position 2,895 of record JADHNQ010000061.1, read on the forward strand.
CCACGTCACGAACTTCCCCGCGTTTTTCTTTAGCGGACATTTGCAATTGACTTCTCGAAGCGATCGAATCGAAGCAACGCAAGCGCTCTGTGGCGTTTTGTATTTCTGCGCAATCTGACAGTGCAGCAACTACGCTTTGCTCATCCGCAATTGCAACATATGGCGAGGTTGCGAGTGCGAAAAAAACTAGTGCTGTGGTTGATCTTTTAACGTTCATATTCCCCTCAGACTTATCAGCTCAGCTTACTTAATATACTGCGGCAAAAAAAAGGCCCGGACGAGCCGGGCCTTTTCGTTCAAGAGCGGGCGCTCTTTAGAACGACTGGCGCAGTTGCACGAAGTACATGCGCCCGCGATTGTTAAACAAACCGCGGTCAAAGCTCAAATCCGTCTTTAGAGGCGGATCTTCGTCGGTGCAGTTGCGGCATCCAACCTGAAGCTGTCCGCCCCAAGGATGATCCCAAGAGTATGAAACGTCGTAGCGCGTTTGGTCCTCTACATTGCCTGTTTTGTTGTAGGACGAATCGATATTCTCAGCTGTTTCGTCAACATACCGAGCTACAGCACTGACCGTATGGTCGCCAACCGCATAGTTGGCGGTAACGTTATAGCGATACTCAGGAATTCCGAACCGGCCCTTCTTGTCGTTCACTGGACCGGAGAAATATTCCTCTCCTTCGTACTCCATAATTTGCGTATACGCGATATCTAACCCTGCGGTACCAGGGCCTACTGGAACCTGATAGGTAGCAGCGAAGTCAACGCCAGAGGTTTTAAATTCGGCATCAGTGTTAATGCGAGACAGTAAGCTAGGCTGACTGATCGACGTGGAGAGTTTGCCACCAACACGACCCAAGGTTGATCCGGTGGCTGCTTCCAATGCCGCAAGTTGCGCCGCACCTTCACGCTCTGCGTTCACCAGCGCCTGAATCGATACTACGCTGATCGCATCTTCAATCGTGATGTCGTAGTACTCTACTCGAAGCTGCAGGTTTTCCAGTGGCTGGTACACCAGGCCCAAACTCAGGTTTTCGGAGGTCTCTGCATCGAGGTTGGTTGCCGACTGCGTATAGCTTGCATACTGTCGACCTTTGCAATCTTCTTCACTGGTGCCTACGGCATCACAAGCTACGTAATCGATCGTAAATGGATAGCTCTCAGAGTCTGCACCATAGAGTTCCGTCATGCTGGGAGGAATAAAGTTCGAGCCATAGCTGCCGCGCAACGTTAGGTCGTCCCGCAGATCATAGGCACCACCAATTCTCCAACTTACAGCCGTTCCAAAATCGCTGTAGTCGTCATGACGAGCCGATAGGCTGACCGTGGCTCGGTCTGAAACGTAATACTGCATTTCACCGAAGAAACTTGTGGAGTCTCGCTGACCCGCTGAGCTGTTGCCCGCGCTGCCAATCGCGTTTTTGCCTTCACGAACAGCGTCATACCGTGATTGGTAGTCGAATTCGAAGTATTCGGCGCCAAAGTAAACGTCGATTGTATCCGTCAAACGCTTGCCAATACCAAACAGAATCGAGTCGAACTCGTTGGTTGCCTTCTCGAATACATCTGTTCGATATTTGTCAACCGTCGCTGCAAGAAGTGGGTCCTCGCCCGCTTCCAACAACCCTTCGTAGGCAGTCTTATTGATGTAGTTGTAGCCCCACTCTGCGGTTTGCTGCTCATTGTGCTGTAGCGTCAAGTTATAGTACCAGCCACTATCTAACGTGCCGTCCAATGCGAAGACCAGGTCGAGCATATCGCCAACAGTCTCCATGTCACGGTTACCAGCGCCGTCAAAGCGCACCAATCCCAATCCGTCTACAGGTGACGGCGCGACGACATAACTGTCGATGCCCACTACATCCGCTCCTGTGGGAACCGTGTAGCTATAGTCAGCGTTGGGGCCAAGGGTAGATCCATCAGCCAGATTGTATGTTGGGAAGATCACGTCCAGGCTTCCTGCCGGTGCTGCATAGCTGCCGACCGCGGGCGCGAACCTTGAATCGCCCTTCACGCGCGAGAAAGTGCCTCGTAATGTTGCTTCGAGAGAGTCGCTGATTCTGTAGGTCATTTGCGTGGAGATCGCGTCCGACTCCCGCGATGCGTCGTCTGAGCCGATTTCGGTAAAGTCGTACAAACAACTTGCATCGCCCGGATACGAGCTGTCGTAATAGAGCTGCCCGTTATTTACCATGTTCGGGTTGTCGACACATGCTTCCATCGGGAGATATTGAAACGTGTCTAGATTGATCCACGTTCTTGATCCCTGGCTAACGTTTAGGGCATCAGCGAGGTCGCCTGTGTCTAGATTCGCTGAGCGTGTGTACTCACGATCCTTCCAGAAAATATTCTTTCTTTTTTGGTGTTCGTAACTGAAGACAACGTGTGTTTTCTCGCCACCTGCGCCAAACACGACGCTGACATCGCTCTCACGCCCACCGCCCTCGCGGTCAGGATCAGCTAGTCCAGTTGTAAAGCTAATCCCCTCGAAATCTTTCTTGGTGATGATGTTCACCACACCGCCACTGGCATCACCGCCATACACAGCAGATGCGCCATCAGTAAGAATCTCGACGCGATCGACGAGTTCGGTCGGAACCATGTTCAGGTTTGACGCGGCCCCAGAGTTCTTTGGGGATCCGGGCAAGCGGCGTCCGTCGATAAGAACAAGGGTTCTTGCAGCCCCAATACCTCGCAAACTGATCTCCGCATCAACAGTACTATCACTGTTAAAACCTTCATAGCTAGAGCCCAACGTGTTCTGCACTTGGTTGCGAAGCACGTCAGCAACGTTCAAGTAGCCTGACGCGGCTATGTCTTCTGAGTCAATCGTGATAACGGGGCTTATGCCCGTGTACTCATCGGTCTTAATCCGCGAGCCAGTTACAATGACTTCTTCCATTGTGGCTTCTTCTTCGGCAATCGCCGGTGAAGCAACACTCGCAAGGGCCAAGGAGGCAGCACCTACTAGGGAAACGAGCTTACCCGTCTTCCCAAAGTCAAATTCTCTCTTCATGCACAGTTTCTCCAATGTGACAGTGTCCACCCTACCTAGAGTGGTCTAGCGCGAGATATTAATATGAACCTTTTGTTAACATAAAGAGAAAAGTGAAAGAATATGAAATTATTTGTAACACTTTCATACTATATAAAACAACGAGTTATATGGTTTTGTGAAAAAACAGCAACCGAGACTGTGAATTTTTCGTGAATTTTTGGTATGCAATTTCGGCAACATGCTGCCGTATTTAGCTCTTTAGACCGACCAAACCGTGAAACTGACAAGCATGGCGTCAGCTACTCGGAGCCTGCAGTCAGGTTGTTATCTTCTCTGCCGACACAATCAGTCCGTGGTATAACGCCACCCTTTGCCCGAAGTGAAATATGATGAAACTCTATAGCTTTGCTGGCGCGCCCAATCCCCGAAGGGTGTTGATTTTTGCGGCGGAAAAGAGCCTTCAGCTCGATGTGGTGAATGTGGATTTGCGTGGCGGGGAAACGAAGCGACCGGAGTTTTTGAGCAAGAACCCGAGCGGCAAGATTCCCGTGCTGGAGCTCGGTGACGGCACCTGTATAGCTGAGACCGTCGCGATTTGCCGATACCTTGAAGCGCTGGCGCCAGAACCCAATCTCTTTGGTCGCGATGCACTGGAAACCGCGCTTGTCGAGGCCCACCACCGACATATCGAGTTCGAGCTGCATTCGAGCATTGGTGCGGCGTGGGTTAACGGACCCATCGTTGCGGCCGCTGGGTTGGTACAGCCCATTGAGGAACAGCGCCTGCGCGGTGCCGGGCTTACGCGCAAGTATTATCAACGCATGGATAAGGAACTAGCCAACCGCCCCTTTATGGCCGGCGAACGATTCACCGTGGCAGATATCTCGGCCCTTTGTATGATCGATTTTGCTGCGGCCATGGTCGACCTGAGACCCGACGATGCCCTGCAGCATTTATGGGCATGGCATGGCCGAGTAAGTCAGCGATCTAGTATTCGTCAGTCCTAACTTTAAGTAGCAAGAGTTCTCGTCAGAATGTCAGAAGCGCACCCGTTGTCTAAGACTGAACGACCGACCCCCTCGCGAGGCGATGTGCTTGCAGACCTACTCAATGGGGTTGACCACATCGGGCCGGTAATCAGCCGACAACGGCAGGATTGTGAGATTAATCGAACGCTTTCGCCCGACGTTGTTTGCGCCATGCGAGAGGTTGGCCTGTTTAGGATGAAAAGCCCCCATGAAGTCGGCGGCGCAGAGATTCATCCCGTCGATCAAATGGCGGTGGTCGAAGCCGTCGTGAAGCTAGATTCAGCTGCCGCTTGGACAATGTTCATTGGCGCGACTGTGACGGGTCGTGCCCTGAGCGCCCTCAGCGATGAAGCCGTTGATGAACTTATGGCTGCGCCAGATTTTCCGATCATGGCCGGCAGCTTAAAACCGTCCGGCTCGGCTACCAAGGTCGATGATGGTTTTCGCATTTCCGGTCAATGGGCCTGGGGTAGCGGCGTCCAGCATGCAGACCATGTGATCGTACCGGTCTTAAGGTCTGACCAAAAAGGGGTGATCACCGCCGTGGTGCCGCGATCGCAGGTTCGCATCATCGATAACTGGCAGGCGCTTGGAATCAACGGCAGCGGTAGCTGTGATTACGCCCTTGATGATGTTTTTGTTCCTGAACACTTTGCCATCACCACACCGGGTCAGCGTCGTGGTGGGGCGATATTCCGCATGGGTTACGGTTTTGCCGCCAACGAGCACGCTATTTTTGCCCTCGCCTTGGCACACCTGGCGCTGGATTCCTTTATCAGCAGCGCACAGAAGAAACGCGGCTACGGCAAGGGCGCGAGTATTGCCGATCGTGAAATTGTGCAGCGCGCAGTGGCCGAGTCCGAGTTGCGGCTTCGCGGCGCTAAGCTGCTGATGACCGATGTACTTGAGCGCCTTTTTGATGCCAGCGCTGACCAAGAGGCGCCTGTTGCGCTACAAGCCGAGGCGCGAGCTGCGTCGGTGTTGTGTACCGATGAGGCCATCGTCATCGTCAATACGCTGTTTCGCTATGCCGGCGGCAGCGCAGTAATGCTCGATGATCCTATGCAGCGCATTCTAAGAGACCTTTACACGGCCCAGTCACACCTAATGGTCAGCGACGCTGCCTATGAGGCGCTGGGCAAGCTCAGGCTCCAACTCACCGACAAAGCCCCTCTGCGCTAGCCTCGTGTCCGGCGAACCAGACAAGCCATTGAGCCTGATATGCGTGGACTGGGGTACGACGAATCTACGCGCCTACGCTGTCGCAAACGATGGCACAGTGATCGAGCATGTCGAAAATAACCAAGGTCTGCGTAGCGCTCCAAACAGCTACCCTGACTGCTTAGAAGCGGTTATCCACGGGTGGATTGACGATGCCAGGCCGGTAAATGTTTTGCTCAGCGGCATGGTGGGCAGTCCGACGGGTTGGCAAGAAGTCCCTCATATTCCTGCCCCAGCGTCTTCAGCTGTGCTTGCGGCTGAGGCAAGGCTGGTGACGCAAATTAACGGCTGCCCAGTCTGGATCTTACCCGGAGTTAAAGGCACGGGGATTTCTGGTATGCCCGACGTGCTGCGCGGCGAAGAGACCCAATTTTTTGGCGCGCAGCGGCTATGCGCGCAAAAGTACTCCCGACAGCCTGACATTTGGTGCTTTCCAGGCACCCACAATAAATGGATACCCGGCGGCGAGAGCATCGATCATTTTTCCACAAGCATGGTTGGTGAATTCTTCGAGCTGATCCGGCAGTACTCCCTACTGGCCCAATCGCTCGAGCAAAGAGACAGCGAAAATCAGCCTGCATTCCTACGTGGCATTGAAACGGCGCGCAAAGCCGGGGGACTGCTCCATCATTTATTTAGCGTGCGCGCACTGCAGCTAACCGGCGCGCAGGCAAAAACTGACGGCTTAGAGTATCTGTCTGGAATGATCATCGGTCACGACATCGGCGCCCAGCTGAGTCAATCGGGCCAACACGTTGGCATTGTTGCGTCCCAATCCCTAGCTCACAAATATCAAGTCGCACTTCAGGCGCTGGGCCACTCGAGTGTTGTCATCGAATCACAGGCCGCTACGATCAGCGGCGCGCTTGCCATCAACGCGTATCTTCTCGCAGCAAGCGGGCAACCAGGAGCATAACGAAACATGACAAGCGCACTTGACGATTACCTTGATGACCTACCCCTAATCGCAATCTTGCGCGGCATCACGCCAGAGGACTGTGAGGCTGTGACGGAGGCTTTGTTTGCGGCAGGTTTTCGCATCGTCGAAGTGCCTCTAAATTCACCGCAAGCGCTGCGGAGTATTGAACGTATCGCGCATCAATTTGGCGATGTCATGCTCGTTGGCGCAGGAACCGTGCTTACGCCGGATCAGGTGCCTCAGGTTCATGAAAACGGCGGTCGTTTGATCGTTGCACCCAATACCAATCTCCCGGTAATTCAGGCAGGTGTCGAGGCTGGGATGATCACTATTCCTGGGGCGGCGACACCAACAGAGGCCTTCGCGGGTATTCACGCCGGCGCCAGCGCGGTTAAAGTCTTCCCCGCCGAGGCGATCGGCCCCCGGGTGCTCGCCAGTTGGCGTGCCGTGATTCCCGACACGGTACCTCTGCTCCCGGTCGGCGGCATCGACAGCCATAATATGGCGGACTATTGGCAGGCCGGCGCAGCAGGTTTTGGTCTCGGGAGCGCACTGTACAAGCCCGGCAAAAGCCTGGGAGACATCAGTGCCAGCGCAACAAAACTGGTTTGGTCAGCGACGTCTCTCACCAAGACGATGTAGGGAGCGAACTAGGTAGGGATCACCCCATCAATCTTTTGGCCACCATCCGCTCAGGGTAATTACATGGCAGTAGATTCAACTCCAGCGCTATTCGTTGATCCGGTCACGACCGCGACGGGAGAGCCGAGAGCCCTGGTTAAGATGACAGGGCTAGAAACGCTTTGGTTCAACACTGGCGCCCTTTGCAATATCGCCTGCGATAATTGCTACATTGAGTCTTCGCCGGAAAATGATCGCCTCGAATACTTATCGCTCGATGATGTGGCGGGCTATCTGGACGAGATCGAGGCGAAGGGGCTGGGCACTACAGAAG
>JADHNQ010000062.1 GCA_016779425.1 Pseudomonadales bacterium
CTCAGCAAGGTCTACGTCGCCAATAAAGACAGCTCTCTATTTTACTGCCCTGTCCCTACTCGAAGCGCTACCCACCCACCTCGACTGATTGCTTTTCAAGTCCGGGCGTTTACCATGCGGCCTCCACGCATCAAGGAGTTCTCTGTGCAAACAGAACATGCGCAACTCGACAATCTCAATGTCGAGCAACAAGAGGTTTTAATAACCCCAGAACAGCTGAAGCTAAAGCTGCCCGTAAGTGAAAAAGTCAGATCGGCTGTTAACGGCTATCGAGAGACTGTGCGAAATATTGTGGATCGCCAAGATCCCAGGATGTTGGTCGTTGTTGGCCCATGCTCCATACATGATGTTGAAGCGGCAAAGGAATATGCAGCACGCCTGAAAAACTTATCGGACGAAGTTGCGGATCAAATTTTTATCGTCATGCGCGCTTACTTCGAAAAGCCCCGAAGCACCGTTGGCTGGAAAGGACTTATCAACGACCCCTTCCTCGACGATAGCTTTAAGGTGGCTCAGGGCCTGGAAATAGGTCGGCAACTGCTGCTGGATTTATCGGAGATGGGACTGCCACTGGCAACGGAAGCCTTGGACCCCATCACACCCCAGTACCTCCAGGATCTCATCTCGTGGTCTGCGATCGGCGCTCGCACGACCGAATCTCAGACGCATCGCGAAATGGCCTCGGGACTTAGCTGCCCGGTCGGCTTTAAAAACGGCACGGATGGGTCACTCAGCGTAGCGATCAATGCACTCCAGTCAGTGGCGAACCCTCATCGATTTTTAGGTATTAGTCCTGAGGGCCAGGTGAGCGTGATCCATACCAAGGGCAATGCGCATGCGCACATCGTTTTGCGTGGCGGCAGCAATGGACCTAATTATTCCCCAGAGCATATCGCCAACTGTCAGGAGGCTTTAGCGACGTTAGGCCTCCCTCAATCGATCATGATCGACTGCTCTCACGCAAATTCAAACAAGGACCATCGTCAGCAGCGCAACGTTGTGGACTCGGTGCGTGGGCAGCTTGCGGCGGGCAACCACTCCATTACTGGCCTCATGATCGAAAGCCATATCAACGCGGGCAATCAAAGCATCAACAACGCCGGTGGATTGAACTATGGTGTTTCGATTACCGATGCATGCATCGATTGGCAAGAGACCGAAGAACTCTTGAGAGACCTTGCAAGCACCATCGCCGAGCGAGGTGCCTAAGCCAATTGTGGGACGCATCGCTTCAGCAGAACGCTGAGCACTGCTCCCTTAAGTGTAGTACGCGTTCTCCGTGATCGTATGGTCGGTCATATCCTTGACCGCAGAGAGTTCTGGTACTCGCTCTAACAGCGTCGTTTCTACACTGCCTTTTAGGGTTAAGTCCACGGCCGAGCAACCCTGACAGCCGCCACCGAATTGCAATACGGCCTCGCCCGCCTCGGTTATCTCAACCAGGGAAACGACACCTCCATGTGCCGCCAAGCCTGGATTAATTTCGTTATAAAGTACGTAATTGACGCGGTCCTCTATAGGGGCATCTGGACCAACCTTGGGTACGCGGGAGTTGGGAGCCTTAATCGTCAGCTGACCACCCATCTGGTCCTCTTGATAATCTACCTCCGCATCTTCTAGGTAGGGTTCACTACGACCTTCGAACCACGCACGGAATCCTTCATACTCCACTGCAATATCTCCCTCCTGCTCTTCGCCAGGGCGACAGTAGGCGATGCAGGTTTCCGCTTGGGGGGTGCCCGGCTGGGCAACGAAAATGCGAATACTCACCCCTTCGTCTTCTTGCTTGGCGAGCAATCCCTGAAGATAAGTCTGTGCGCTTGCAGAAATTTCGATCATTGAACAACCTTGTTTTGCGGACCCGCGTCTAGCGTCACGCATTGTACATCGGGTGGGCGTTCAGAACAGACGAAGTCCTATCCTTTGTCTCGACCCGAATCAGACAGAATCAGATCCCGGTAACGTTTCAATATGAGGGAATCTCAAGAGACGCTTTGAACGGTTGATTTGTTGATTCGTCAGCGGCGACCTAAAGTAACAGATTGGTGATTATGGGAAATCCTAGAATACTGCCCGGCAATTGTGCGAAAACGCCCGGCACCAAGGGTTCGAAAGGTTCCTTTTAGCTAGAGATCCCGCCAGAAAATCACGACGCCGCAGAACCAACGAGAACCACATGCCAACACCAGCAACCGAACCCCGCATGATCCCTCGTCAAAGGCCGACAAGGGATCAGCTACTGCTACTTATGCAAGAGCGTATTTTGGTACTCGACGGTGCCTATGGCAGTGCTTTCCAGAACTACAGCTTGTCCGAAGAGGCATTTCGCGGCGAACAATACGCGGGCCATGGGCACCCTCTGCAAGGTAACCACGATATATTGAACATCACACAGCCGCACATTGTCGCCGAAGTACACGACGGTTACCTCGGAGCAGGTTGCGACATCATCAGCACGAACACGTTTAACGCAACATCTATTGCGCAAGAGGATTTCGGTACTCAAGACATCTGCTTCGACCTAAATCAACGGGCAGCTCACATTGCTCGCAGCTGTGCCGATGCGTTTAGCGTTACAGGAAGGCCCCGCTACGTTGCGGGCAGCATCGGACCAACCAATCGAACAGCGAGTATCTCACCCGACGTTAACCGCCCAGAGTTCCGCAACGTTAACTTTGATCAACTTGTGCATGCCTATGCTGAGGCCGCCGAAGGGCTCATCGCCGGCGGCATCGATCTGTTTTTGATTGAAACCGTGTTCGACACGTTAAACGCAAAGGCGGCAATCGCAGCAGTGCATCGGGTCAACTCAGCTTGGGATGAGCCCTTTCCGATCATCATCTCGGGCACAATTACTGACGCCAGCGGTCGTACCCTGTCGGGCCAAACCTGCGAGGCTTTTTTGTATTCGGTCGAACATGCGAAGCCAATTGCAGTAGGCCTGAACTGTGCCTTGGGCGCAGAGCAACTCAGACCCCATGTAGCCGAGCTGGCACGATTGAGCAGCAACGGGGTTAGTGCGCACCCGAACGCTGGGTTACCCGATGCGTTTGGCGAGTACACCCAAAGTGCTGAACAAATGGCCGATTTTATTCGTGAGTTTGCTGAAGCAGGCTGGCTTAACATTGTCGGTGGCTGCTGTGGCACCACTCCTGAGCACATTAAGGCCATTGTTGAAGTCGTTAATGACGTAGCGCCTCGACCAATACCCATGGCCCGAAGGGAGGAAAGCGATCCCGACGAAAGCCAGAGGCTCTTCAAAGCCGAGCTAACCATAGCGGGACTGGAGCCTTTGAAGCTCAATGAAGAATCTCTTTTTATCAATGTGGGTGAGCGCACCAATGTCACGGGATCTGCCAAATTCGCCCGACTCATTCGAGAAAACCAATACATCGAAGCATTAGACGTCGCAAGACAGCAGGTAGAGAACGGCGCACAGATCATCGATATCAACATGGACGAAGGCATGCTGGACGGCGCTGATGCCATGCAGCACTTCTTGAATCTTATCGCCACGGAACCCGATATTTCCCGGGTGCCGATCATGATCGACTCGAGCAAATGGGAAGTGATCGAAGCCGGACTAAAGTGCGTCCAGGGCAAGGCCATCGTCAATTCGTTAAGCCTTAAGGAAGGCGAAGAGGCATTCATCAGCCTCGCCCGAAAATGTCAGTCCTATGGTGCCGCCATGGTGATCATGGCCTTCGACGAACAAGGACAGGCAGATACGTACCAACGCAAGATCGATATCTGCAAACGCAGTTTCGATATTCTTACCGAACAGGTAAATGTTGATCCGCGAGATATTATTTTCGATCCCAATATCTTTGCCATTGGGACCGGGATTGATGAACACGACAACTATGCGGTTGACTTTATTCAGGCCGTCAAGTGGATACATAAACATCTTCCCGGTGTCAGCACCTCGGGCGGTCTTAGCAATGTCTCCTTCGCGTTTCGGGGCAACAATTTTGTCCGAGAGGCTATACACACTGTATTTCTATATCACGCGATTCGCTCCGGGCTAACGATGGCTATCGTGAATGCGGGGCAACTCGGCATTTATGATGATTTACCCGAAGACATACGTGAGGCTGCAGAAGACCTTGTGCTAAACAGGCGCCCAGACGCTACTGAACGCCTACTTGCCCTAGCCGACAGTCACAGTTCCAGTTCTTCCACCAAGGAGTCACAGACCGATACATGGCGCGAGTTAGCCGTCAAAGATCGCCTCACCCATGCACTTGTCAAAGGCATTAACAGCCATGTAGTCGAGGACACGGAAGAGGCAAGATTATTAGCCGACCAGCCGTTGGACGTCATTGAAGGCCCCCTGATGGACGGCATGGGTGTGGTGGGAGATCTGTTCGCCAGCGGCAAAATGTTCCTGCCTCAAGTTGTTAAAAGCGCCCGCGTCATGAAACAGGCCGTAGCCCATCTGGTGCCTTACATAGAGGCCGAGAAAGCCAAACGCGGCGATGTTCTGAAAAGCACCAAGGGGAAAATCGTTCTGGCAACCGTTAAGGGCGATGTGCACGACATTGGTAAGAACATCGTTGGCGTCGTCTTGCAGTGTAATAACTACGAGATAATCGACCTAGGCGTCATGGTTCCTGCGGAAAAAATACTGCAGACAGCGGTAGAGGAGAATGCGGATGCCATCGGTTTATCTGGATTAATCACCCCTTCACTTGACGAGATGGTAAAGGTTGCAGCGGAGATGCAGCGCACGGGTTTACGCATACCTCTGCTGATTGGCGGCGCAACGACCAGCAAGGCCCACACTGCGGCCAAGATCGCGCCGGCCTATGAAAACAGGGCCACGGTATACGTGAGCGACGCCTCCCGGGCGGTTGGTGTTGCCGCGAAGCTGCTTGCACCAGAAAAAGATTACGAACAATTCTCGAAGGCAATCGATGCGGAGTACGCGCTGATCAAAAACCGCGTCGAGGCGCGGCGAGAAAAGCGTGCCTTCTTAACCCTAGAGGCGGCTCGAGCTAATGCCATGAGTTTTGATTGGAGCACATATACCCCCCCTGCTCCACGCCACCCAGAGATTCAGGTCATCGAGCCGTCCCTAGAGGAATTGCTTCCCTTCATCGATTGGTCACCCTATTTCATGACCTGGGAACTGGCCGGAAAATTTCCCAATATTCTTGAGGATGAGGTGGTTGGCGAGGCAGCAACCGCTCTCTGGCATGACACGCAAGAGCGCCTTGATTGGCTCATTGCAGACGGCCGGCTCGGCGCTAAGGGCGTGTTGGGCTTTTGGCCAGCAAATCGACTGGGCGACGATGATATTCGTCTCTATACCTGCGAGAAGCGCAGCACCCCACTCGCCGACCTGTGCCACTTACGGCAACAAGCACCTAAGCCGGACGACTTAAGCCCGAATCTCTGCCTGGCAGATTATGTGGCACCTGAGGGTGTCGCCGACTACGTTGGTGGTTTTGCCGTGTGTTGCGGCGGCAACTTAGAGGAGATCCTCGCTGATTTTCCCAACGACGACTTTAATCAAATCATGATAAAGGCCTTGGCTGACCGTTTCGCCGAGGCCTTCGCTGAGTATCTGCACTGTAAAGTAAGACGACACTATTGGGGTTACGCAAGTTCAGAGGAACTCGACAACGAAGCACTTATCAAGGAACGCTATCAGGGAATTCGACCCGCGCCAGGCTACCCGGCCTGTCCTGAGCACAGCGAAAAAGAAACCTTGTTTGAGCTGCTTGATGCTACCGATCTGGCTGGGATTGAACTCACCGAAAGCTACGCGATGTATCCAGCTGCGTCCGTGAGCGGGTGGTATTTTTCCCACCCCGAGGCTCGGTATTTCGGGATTGGCAAGATCGATGAAGATCAGTTAACGGACTACGCTGAGCGCAAAGAACTCGACCTAGCGTCGGCAAGACAACGCCTGCAGCCAGTTCTTCCCGATTAGGGGCGCACACGGTGCGGTATGACCGGGACGGGTTAACGAATCTTGCCCATGGCAGGATTGCTACAGGTCGAAAGACCAGCCTGAAATATAGAAAATGCAGAATGCCACTGCAGCCGTGAACATCACGAGTATCGCCATAGCGTCTGCTTTTGAGTCATCGCTTTGCATTGTCACGGATGCGTCAGTAGTTTCTTCCAAGCTGTCTGGGCCGTCTTGGCCTTCCTGGTGTCCGTCGCTCATATGTCCCCCAATGAGTAGATGGTTTCGGGATTGAATCCCGCGCCTGCGCGCGGCGGCAATTATAGGCCCAACTGCACCCAGTACAAGCATCGCGCTGCTAACCGCGAAATCCCATACCTTTCTCGCGTATTTATCTTACTTGGCAAAAACGTATTTCGTTAGAACAAAACGTGCTGACAGACAGACTGACCGCCTAAGTTACAATGCCGTCGCCGAAACGCTCGGCCATGAGGAGTAAGCAGCACATGTATCAGTACAACGAGTTTGATCGGAATTTTGTCAACCAGCGTGTTGCCCACTACCGAGATCAAACCGAGCGTTACCTGCAAGGCGACCTATCCGAGGAGGAGTTCCTGCAGCTGCGCCTGCGCAACGGACTGTATGTCCAGCGCCTTGCTCCAATGCTGCGGGTAGCGATCCCCTATGGCACCCTGTCCAGCCAGCAGCTCAGGGCATTAGCATCCATTTCTAATGATTTTGACCGCGGTTATGGACACCTCAGTACGCGTCAGAACATGCAGTTCAACTGGCCGGCGCTGGAAGACGTGCCTGATATCCTGCAGGCCTTAGCCGACGTTGATATGCACGCTATTCAAACCAGTGGCAGCTGCATCCGCAACGTCACCACGGATCAGTTTGCTGGAGCTGCCGCTGACGAGGACATTGATCCACGACCATTTTGTGAACTACTACGGCAGTGGTCTACCTCGCACCCAGAGTTCGAGTGGCTACCGCGCAAGTTCAAAATAGCGGTCACTGGCGCCACCTTCGATCGAGCAGCCATTGGTGTTCACGATATCGGCATACGCATCAATGGCAGCAGCGAGCAGCCGGAGAATGCCCTCGTTGATATTTATGCCGGGGGAGGCTTAGGCCGCACGCCAGTGCTGGGTGCCTTGATTCGAGAGCAACTGCCGGTCAAGCATCTGCTGACGTATACCGAGGCGATCATGCGGGTTTATAACCGGTACGGCCGCCGAGACAACAAGTACAAAGCCCGAATCAAGATTCTGGTGCGTGCGTTAACGGCTGAGGGGTTTAAGGCCCAGGTTGACGAGGAATGGGCTGCCATCAATCACGAGCAAGGTGCCGTGCCCGCCGCTGAGCTAAGCCGATTGAGTGCTTTTTTCGCCCCACCGAGCTTTGCCGAGTTAGACAATGCGGGCGAGCTTTTGGGCACTCAGCGCCTTGAAAATCCAGCCTTTAACCGGTGGATGAAGCACAATGTGCATCCGCATCGAGTGCGGGGCTACTCGGTGGTAACGCTATCAACAAAGACCACGGGCATGCCGCCCGGTGATGTGAGCTCGGATCAGATGGACGCCGTTGCATCCTGGGCAGATTCCTATGGCTTTGGCGAAATTCGCATAAGTCACGAACAAAATTTTGTTCTACCTCATATTCCCCAGGACAAGCTCTATGGGCTATGGCAACAAGCCGATGCCGTTGGCCTGGGCCATTTCAATGCAGGACTCATCAGCGACATGATTTGCTGCCCAGGCGGCGACTATTGTTCCCTCGCCAACGCAAAATCACTGCCAGTCGCCGAAGCCATTCAACGTCGCTTTGCCGATTACGACTACCAGCATGATCTTGGAAATTTAGATCTCAACATCTCTGGCTGCATGAATGCCTGCGGCCATCATCATGTCGGGCATATCGGCATTCTTGGTGTGGATAAAAAGGGCGAGGAGTTTTATCAGATCTCCCTAGGCGGTCATGCCGGGCACTCGGGTGAAAGCCCACGACTTGGCCAAATAGTCGGGCCATCTGTTGCTAGGGAAGAGGTCTGCGATGTAATAGAGAAAGTCATTCAGGTCTATTTGGAACATCGTTTCGTGGGCGAGACCTTCCTGAGCTGCTTCAATCGCATCGGCATACTGCCCTTTAAGGAGAGCATTTATGCCAAGGCTGCTTAAAAAAATCCACGGCGACTGGCAAATTTGCGATGTCGCCGAGATCTCTTGGAAAACTCAGGAGGAATGGCGAGCTGGGAGCGCGCTCCAGGTCAGCGTTGATGCTGAACCTGCACCGGGCTGGCTCGACGCCTCGTCGATTGCGATTGAGTTCCCTGCCATGACCGATGGACGGGGCCTATCGTTAGCAGTCCTTCTGAGAAACCGCCTTGGCTATAGCGGTGAGTTAGTCGCGCGAGGAAGTGTCCATCAGGATATTGCGCATTTTTTGGCTCGTTGTGGCTTTGATGTCATCGAGCTTCCCGACGAAGAGCGCCTAGAAACCGCACTGAGATGGATAGACCCGCATACTGGCTACTATCAGCCTTCAGTGATTAGCCGCGAATCTGCGCTGAATAACGCTAGTTGACCCAAGGAACGAGCACTCGGTCGAACAGAGAGTTCACCATTGAGTGTTTATCGGCCAATCAGGTTTGCGCCTCTGCTAGTCTGTCGTCATGAACGATACCGACATCCTGCAGTCTTTCTTTCTGATATTCAGCGGCGCCGCTGTCATTGCGACAACAGCACTGTACCTTCGTCAGCCAATGCTGGTTGCCTACATTGCTCTTGGGGCCCTCGCCGGACCCTTTGGGTTGGCGCTTGTGGATGACACAGCGCTTCTTTCTGGTATCGCAGAGATCGGCATCATCTTTCTGCTTTTTCTCGTCGGGTTAGATCTGCCCACAAACAAGTTAAAAAATATGTTGGGCGAATCCCTATTAACAGCCCTTGGCACTACCGCGATATTTTTTTCAGCCGGCGCTGGCGTCATGCTGGTCTTCGGCTACACGGTTACCGAGGCGGTGATTGTTGGCATCGCCATGACGTTTTCGAGCACGATTCTTGGCATAAAACTGTTGCCAACCACGGTGCTCCACCATCGCCATATCGGTGAAATCGTCATAAGCCTGTTATTGGTGCAAGACTTATTGGCAATCATCGCCTTAATTTTCGTAGGGTTCATGGGGAACTCCGCAGAGCAAAGCAACATTGCATTGATCGGCTTGGCAGCAGGGTTGCCCGCGCTTATCGGAGGCGCTTTGCTCGTCGTCAGGTTTGTGCTTTTACCCTTATTGGAGAAATTCGACGAGTTCCATGAGTACATTTTCTTGCTGGCAATCGGATGGTGTTTAACCATTGCCCAGCTTGCCCATAGCCTTGGTTTGTCGTACGAAGTTGGCGGTTTTATTGCCGGTGTCAGTTTAGCTACCAGTCCCATTGCCCAATACATCGCCACCCACTTAAAGCCTCTGCGAGATTTCTTCCTCGTTATGTTCTTTTTCACTGTAGGGGCGTCAATTGACTTGAACTTGCTGCCAGGTGTTTGGCTGCCAATTTCGGTACTGTCTATCACCGTACTCCTGGTCAAACCTCTGACCTTTACTCGGTTGCTGCATATGCAGGGCGAAACTCTGCCGAATGCTAAAGAAGTAGGTCTGAGGCTCGGTCAAGCCTCAGAGTTTTCTCTCTTAGTGAGCTATGTAGCGATTCACGCTTCGCTGTTGTCTTTGGAGAGCGCGGTCATACTGCAGGCTGCTACGGTGCTGACGCTACTGCTCAACAGCTACCTTGTCGTCTCCCGCTACCCCAATCCCATCGCCGCAGATCCAGCGCTGCGGCGTGATTGAAGCTGCGGCGTGATTGAAGCTGCGGCGTGATTGAAGCTGCG
>JADHNQ010000063.1 GCA_016779425.1 Pseudomonadales bacterium
GTATGGGCTGCGGCTTCAAACAGCAGGGCTGTTTTGCAGCGAATGACCTCTCGATAGTTCGATTCACTCATATCGCAGTTGCCGATATTGGCAAGCTGCATGACCTCACCTTCCGCGATGGTGTTGGTGGCTGCTGCCAGCACTGCCATCACATCCAGATCAGCTAGTTCGACCATCAATTGGAAGGCTCGAGAATACAAGAAGTCGCCAACGAGCACGCTTGGCGCATTGCCCCATTTGTCATTGGCGGTTGCGCGTCCGCGTCTAAGAGCAGAGCTGTCCACCACATCATCGTGGAGCAATGTGGCGGTGTGGAGAAACTCGATGATGGCGGCCAAGCTGATATGGGAATCGCCCTTGAATCCAAGTGCTTGGCTGCTCAGAAGGACCAACATCGGGCGGAGGCGCTTACCACCACTCTCCACGATGTATTGACCAATCTCTTCAACCATGGCGACGTCAGAGGTGAGCTGATTTGGAATTAGCGCGTTAACCTGTTCGAATTCGCTGGCGACCAGGCGATAGAGATCATCCAGCGGGCCCACAGATGAAGCGTTCGAATTAACCTCAGCCGCTCGATTCATGACCGAGGTAACCTAAGCGCACCTATCGAAGGTATCCCGCGCAGCAGCGCTGCCTTCACAAAAGGCTGCAAATAGATGGAATGTGAAGCGGGTAGATGCATGTAAGTTGCTGACTGATGTTGCCTTGATGATGATGCGTTGGCCTATGGCCGTAAACATTACCGCCCGTCGGCTTTCGGGCAAACCGAACCTGTGGCGTGTGGGCAGCGAGTATAACTGGATCGTTGTGTATCGTCGTTGGCAAATTTTTCGGACGCAAGGTCAACGACAGTCACCAGTCACGTCAATTTGATCTCGGCGCAGAATCTTCCATGCTTGTGGAGTTTCACACTTGCTACCCTGCGCGATGGCAGTAATCTGTTCATAACGACACATACTGCAGGGGTGGGGGAGATATGCAGACTCAACAGGCACAAAACGAAGAAGGCACTGCGACATCTTTCGATGCCATTGTCGTGGGCGCCGGGGTGGGCGGCATGTATGCCATCCACTATCTGCGCGACGAACTAGGATTACGGGTTCGCGGATTTGATGGTGCCAGCGATGTTGGTGGTACCTGGTGGTATAACCGCTATCCGGGTGCCCGGGTTGATGCACCGAGCAGTCCTTTTTACGCGTATACGTTTTCCGCGGACCTCGCCAAAGAATGGACATGGACGGAAACCCAAAGCACCAGTGAGCAAGTCAGAGCTTACTTGGAGCATGTCGCGGATCGATTTGACCTGCGCAAGGATATTGCGTTCGAAACCTGGGTAGACGAGACGTTTTTTGACGAGCGCTCCCAGCGATGGAATATCCGCACACGCGACGGATCCGAGTACTCGGCGCGATTTCTTATCTGCGCTGTGGGCGCGCTATTTGTGGCGCATCGCCCCGATTATCCTGGCATCGATGAATTTTCGGGCGAGTGTTATCACACCGGTCGCTGGCCGCATGATCCTGTGTCATTCGCAGGAAAACGTGTCGGCGTTATAGGTACTGGCTCATCGGGTATTCAGGCCATACCGGAAATCGCAAAAACCGCGGCACATGTCACGGTGTTTCAGCGCACAGCGCAGTACGCGCTTCCTGCCCGCAATCGACCTATGACCGACGCCGAACGCGGGGCACTTGAAGCCGACTGGCAAGATCACTGTATGTCGATGCGCCGTCGCGGTGGTTGGCCATTTGCCACTTCCAAGCTCAAGGCCAATGAGGCAACAGCCGCGGAGCGGCAGGCGCGCTACGAGGAAATGTGGGCGCTTGGTGGCATGAATCTGATGATCAATAGCTACGTGGGGGCCATCGTCGATGCCGATCTCAACAACGAGATCTCTGACTTTGTGCGCAACAAAATCCGGCAAATTGTAAAAGATCCGACCACTGCAGAAAAATTGCTGCCGGATTACCATATCGGAACCAAGCGAATCATTCTCGATAATGGCTACTTCGAGACCTATAACCGCGACAACGTTAGCTTGGTGGATTTGAACGCCGACCCGATCCAGTCGTTTTCAGCGGATGGTGTTAGTACGCAAAGCCAAGATCACCCGATAGACATGCTGGTACTTGCGACGGGCTATGACGCGGTCAGCGGGTCTATGCTTCATCTAAACCCGCGAGGCCGTCAGGGTGTGCCGCTGCAGCAAAAGTGGGCTGAACGATTCGACAACCATCTGGGTATTGCAGTGGCCGGTTTCCCCAATATGTTCATGATTCACGGGCCCGGTTCGCCAGGGGTCTTTTTCACCATGCCCTTAGGAGCCGAGCTTCAGGTGCAATGGGTAGGAGAGTGCATTCGTCACCTTGATGGCAATGGGCATGGCACCATCGAGACGACGCCGAGTGCCGAAGAGGCTTGGGACGAGCAAATTCAGCGCATCGCAAATAAGACGCTCTACCCGCGCACCAATTCTTGGTACCTAGGCGCGAATATTCCCGGCAAACCCAGGCAGTTTTTGGGGCATCTGGCGGGGTCGCAGTATTTTGACCAGTTGACCGCTACCGCAAACGGGGGTTTTGAGTCCTTTGTGTTTGAACCCGCAGTCGCAGAGACCTAGCAGGCTTGAGAGTGGCGGCTATGAAATGTCGGCCAGACTGGGGATGTTATAGATGTCGGTAGACGACTGAGTTTCCGTCTCGAATCCGTTGTATTCGGCAGACTCTACCCGTAGAATTTGCGCCTCTTAAAAATCGGTGTTTGCCCTGCTCTGTCTCGGCCCCGAATCTTGGCATAACGAATAAATTGCTTGCGCGGTATGCCGCGTAACTTGGAGAGCGAAGATGTTTGCAGTATTTCAAAGTGGTGGCAAACAGCACCGCGTGAGCGAGGGCGACGTGGTCAAGCTAGAACTGTTAACCGCAGAGCCTGGCGAAGAAGTGGTCTTTGACAAAGTGTTGCTGGTCGCAAATGGCGACGACGTCAACGTTGGTGCCCCCTACGTCGAGTCGGGCAAGGTAACCGGCGAGGTTGTACGGTCTGATCGCGCTAAGAAAGTGAAGGTGATCAAATTCAAGCGACGAAAAGATTTTTTGCGTCGCCAAGGACACCGCCAGTGGTTTACTGAAGTGAAAATCACGGGCATCTCGGCCTAAACAGCCAAGGCATAATCGAATACTGTTAAACACAAATAATTAAGTAGAAAACCCATGGCACATAAAAAAGCAGGCGGAAGTACCCGCAATGGTCGCGATTCGGAGTCGAAAAGGCTCGGCGTCAAGAAGTTTGGCGGTCAGCAAGTGGTCGCTGGGAACATCCTTGTCCGTCAGCGGGGCACTAAATTTCATCCTGGAACAAACGTGGGTTGCGGTCGCGACCACACGCTATTCGCTAAGACAGATGGACATGTTGAGTTCACTGTAAAGGGGCACTTGCAGCGTAAAACTGTCAACGTAGTACCGCTGGGCTAGGTTATTGACGCGAAGGCGGGATTTTTCCCGTGACAGCGCGCTCATAATCAGCGGCAGCCGTCAGTAAAAACCCCGCAGACGCGGGGTTTTTTGTAGGTGCTGAGAAAAACGACGGATTCATCCAGCGAGTGGTCCGTTAACGGATAGGCCCTTCGTCAAACGCCAGGGTGACTGGGTATGATTGTGACTGACTAACCCGCAGTACTGTGCGATGCCCGTTAAAGGTGACCTATGCAATTTATCGATGAAGCAAGTATTCGCGTCCAAGCCGGCAAGGGTGGCAACGGCTGCTTGAGTTTTCGTCGTGAAAAATACGTTGAGCGGGGCGGCCCGGACGGCGGTAATGGCGGCGATGGTGGCAATGTTTTTCTGGTGGCAGATGAAGCACTGAATACGTTAATCGATTTTCGTTATCAGCCCGCCTATCAAGCCCGTAATGGACAGGGTGGTGGCAGCCGCAACAAGACCGGTGCCAGGGGCGAGGACATCTACATCAAGGTTCCCATGGGCACGACGGTGGTCGATGAGGAAACGCAAGAAGTCCTTGGAGACCTCAGTGTGCCAGAGCAAATCCTGTTAGTGGCTGAGGGTGGCTCGCGAGGGCTGGGTAACGCCACATTCAAGTCCAGCACAAATCGAGCACCACGCAAAACCACGCCGGGCCAGCTCGGTGACATTCGCCGTTTGCGTCTACAGCTTAAGCTGCTCGCTGATGTCGGGTTGCTGGGATTACCCAACGCCGGCAAGTCTACGTTAATCGGTCAAGTATCTGCCGCTAATCCAAAGGTAGCCGATTACCCATTTACGACGTTGGCGCCAAGTTTGGGCGTGGTGCGAATAGCCGCCGACGCTAGCTTTGTCATGGCAGATATTCCCGGACTGATTGTCGGAGCTGCACAGGGAGCAGGTCTTGGGGCTCAGTTTTTGAGGCATCTGTCGCGCACTAAGGTGTTGCTGCACTTGGTCGACGTCCTGCCCGAGGATCAAAGCGACCCAGTCGATAATGCCTTGGCTATTGAGCAAGAGCTCGCCGAATACAGTGAAGCGCTTGTCGAGCGACCAATATGGCTCGGTCTGTCCAAGGTCGACCAACTGGATGATGAGGCGCTCGATATCTTGCTCCAAGAAATGGCGGAAACATTTCCCGAACGCCCTATCTATGCCTTGTCAGCCCTGGGAGATATTGGCTTGACGACAGTGACGCGAGACCTGATGCAGTTTTTGCAGGAGCAGGTTCAGCGTGCTGCCAGCGACCCTGAGTTCGCGACTTATTTGTCTGAGCTGGAAAAGCGCATTAGTGACGACGTTTATCTGCATTCTCAGCGTATGCGCACAAAGCGTCTGGGAGAGAGTGAAGAGGAGGACAGTTTCGACGAAGAGGACGTCTCAGGCGATTGGGATGAGCCAGAAACTGAGGTGATCTATGTCCGAGAATGATGCCGCCTTCCATCGCTCCGACCTGGCTGACGCCAAACGTATAGTGGTGAAAGTGGGCAGCTCGCTGCTGACCAGTTTAGAAGCCGGTCTGGCACGAGAAGAGATTGGTCAGTACTGCCGCGAAATTGCCGCGCTCATGGCAGCAGGCAAAGAGGTCATTTTGGTTTCTTCGGGCTCAATCGCTGAGGGGTGCAAGAGACTTGGCTGGACCAGTCGCCCAGATGAAGTACACCGCCTGCAGGCCGCAGCTGCGGTTGGGCAGATCGGTCTGATGCAGGCCTATGAAGAGGCGCTTAAGGAGCATGGTTGCGGCTCGGCCATGATTCTTCTGACCCATGACGACCTTGCAGATCGTCAGCGCTACCTGAATGCCCGCGCGACTCTGAAAACGCTCATGGATGTGTCCGTTGTTCCAATCATTAACGAAAACGATACGGTTGCTACCGACGAAATTCGTTTTGGCGACAACGACACTCTCGGGGCCCTCGTTGCTAATCTGATCGAAGCGGACCTTTTGATCATTTTGACCGACGTAGCTGGATTGCTGAGCGAAGATCCGCGTGTGAACCCGGCGGCCAAACGTATTGAGTCCGCCCTCGCCACCGATCAATCCTTAACGCGCCTAGTCGGTGAGGGCGCTGGTGCCTTGGGCCGCGGCGGCATGGTCACCAAGCTGGGCGCTGCGCGTCTTGCTGCACGCTCCGGCGCCCATACGCTCATTGCCTCTGGCGAGGAGCCAAAAATACTGACGCGAATTCTGGATGGCGAAAACTTAGGTACCTGGCTGCAGGCCGAGGTATCTGTGATGACCGCGCGAAAGCGCTGGATCGCAGGACAGCTTCGGGCGAAGGGCGACATTGTGATCGACAATGGCGCGGTGCACGCACTTCAACAGCGCGGGGTTAGCCTGCTTGCCGTGGGTATTTTGGGTGTCCGAGGTGATTTTCGACGCGGTGATGTGGTGCGGTGTTTGGATCAAAACAACGAGGTTATCGCCCAGGGCTTGAGCAACTATGGCTATGCGGAAGTAGAAGCAATCAAGGGTCTAGGTAGCGATGCCTATTTCGAAGCCATTGGATACGCCGCAGAGGAGGAAGTCGTCCACCGCGATAACCTAGTGCTGATTTGAGATTTGGTTACGCTTGGCTACTTACAGAGTCTGGCAGAGCAGCCTGATTGATTGGACGCCGGCAGCAAGATGCTGCCGGCAGAAGACCTATGCGGAGAGCGACTTCACGCGTTTGTTGAGTCTCGACTTTTGCCGAGCCGCCTGATTCTTGTGCATGATGCCCTTGGTGACCATTTTGTCTATGATCGGCACCGCTTGAGATAGCGCAGTTCCGGCGGCCTCAGCGTCGTTTGCCTCAACCGCACCGTGAACCCGTTTGATATAGGTGCGCACCATGGATCGTTGGCTCGCGTTTTGTGCGCGGCGTTTTTCAGATTGCTTTGCGCGCTTGCGTGCTTGTGGACTGTTAGCCAAGGTAGCTCCTTTCGGGGACCAAAAAAACGAGGCGGGAATATGCC
Source organism: Pseudomonadales bacterium (assembly GCA_016779425.1). Classification (GTDB taxonomy): domain Bacteria; phylum Pseudomonadota; class Gammaproteobacteria; order Pseudomonadales; family Azotimanducaceae; genus UBA4421. The sequence goes on from JADHNQ010000063.1 coordinate 6,438, forward strand.
GTCGCACCGAAGAGATGTCAACCGGGAAGTACGTTGGGTTCTGCAAGGAGCCTCAAAGGAAGTGCAAATCAACGATCAATCGACTAAGGCCGAGGGCCACCAATCCAGTGATGCAGAACAAGCACCACTGAATCGTCGCGCAGGGACCGTGGCTGGCATGACCCTGTTGTCGCGAATCAGTGGATTGGTGCGGGATGTCGCGCTCGCCTATTTGTTTGGAGCCTCTGCGGCTGCAGACCTCTTTTTTGTCGCTTTTCGTATTCCGAACTTTTTCCGTCGTCTATTTGCCGAAGGAGCATTCAATCAGGCCTTTGTGCCCGTGCTGATGGAATACAAGGCGAAGGGGCAAAGTGAGCTGCGCCTGTTTTTGGGACAGCTCTCTGGCGTTTTTGCGCTAACCCTGACCTTTGTTGTCATCGCAGGGCTGGCCTTCGCAGGACCGCTTGCTGCGTTATTCGCGCCTGGGTTTATCGACCAGCCGACACTCTTTGCACAGCTAACCGAGCTTGTGCGTATCACCTTCCCCTACCTAGGGCTCATCTCTCTGACCGCCTATGCCGGTGCCTTACTCAACGCCCACGGGCGTTTCGCTCTACCCGCTTTTACGCCCGTAATGCTCAATGTCTGTCTGACCTTGGCGGCGTTGCTGGGCCTTATGGGGCACCTTCAAAGCCCGCCCATCGTCATTCTAGCTTGGGGCGTTTTGGTTGCAGGCGTTCTTCAGTGCTTGATTCAGCTACCGTCGCTGACGCGACTACACTTGTTGCCAAAGCCCGTCGTCGCCACCAGTCATCCTGGAATGAAGCAAGTAGGTCACTTGCTAGTGCCCGCCATCTTTTCCGCATCCGTCGGACAGATCAATGCCTTGGTCAACACCATGATCGCCTCCACCCTGGCAACAGGTAGCATCGCGTGGCTGTATTACGCCGATCGGTTGTTGGAGCTACCCGTAGGACTGATCGCGGTAGCGCTTGGCACCGTCATGCTGCCTCATCTATCCCGCCTGGTAACCGAGGGAGACGAGCGAGGATTTTTGCAGACAGTGAACTGGGGGTTTGGTTTGGGTCTGATGTTAGGGCTGCCCGCGGCCATTGCCCTGTACTTGCTTGCTGAGCCATTGCTTGCATTTTTGTACATGAGCTTTGCTGGAAGCGCCATGACTGCCTATGACGTGGAGATGGCGGGTCAGGCATTACAGATGTTTGCCATTGCACTGCCCGGCTTCGTGCTGGTCAAGGTACTGGCCCCTGGGTTCTTCGCGCATCAGGACACCAAAACGCCCTTTCGGTTCGCCCTTGCCGCGGTGGTGGTGAATCTCATCGGGAGCCTTGCAACATTTCAGTCCCTGGGACATGTGGGATTAGCGCTCGCTACCGCACTGTCCGCCTGGACTCATGCAGGATTACTTTACTTCGGTCTGCAGCGGCGTGGTTGGATTCGTTTTGACGCCACGGTCGTATTTGTCCTGTTAAGAACGCTATTGGCCTGCGTCGGCCTAGCCGCGGGTCTGGTCTTTGGCATGATTTGGCTCAATGGTTCAGAGTTAACCTTGCAGCAGTGGCTGGCTTTGCCGGGCTTTGACCGTAGCCTGCGAATAATCGTCGTCTGCATGGTGGGGCTGGCCGGATATGCGCTGATATTGCTGCTGCTTGGCGTGCGTCCTCGCCACTTCTTACGAGCGCCCCAATAGGGATCCTTCGCTGCCACCTCCTAAGGATGCGGGGCAAGTCGAACACAAAGACTGTGCGTTGACGAACTGACTATGGGCGGGCCATGGGCCTATAATCGGCTATGGAAATCATCAACGGATTGCACAACCTGCGCCCCCGGCATCGGGGCTGCGTGCTCACCATCGGCAACTTCGATGGTGTACATCGCGGACATCGTCAGCTCATTGACGCGCTGTGCGAAAAGGCCAAGGCCTTGGGTGTGCCCAGCATGCTGATGACCTTCGAGCCGCAGCCGCGAGAATTTTTCGCAGGTACTAAGTTACCTGCGCGTTTGACGCGTTTTCGCGAAAAAGTGTACCTGCTCGATCAAACCCCGCTAGATCGGCTGCTCTGCCTGCCGTTTAACGAGCGCACTGCGAATATCGAAGCTGATTGGTTCGCCAAGGACTTCGTGGTGGATCAGGTCGGTGCCAAGCATCTGGTGATCGGCGATGATTTTCGTTTCGGACGAGGACGCGAGGGCGACTTCGCCCTATTCGAAAGTTACGGCCAGATACATGGCTACAGCGTCAGCGCTATGTCCACCTTGCTTCAGGGTGAAGCGCGCATTAGCAGCACTCTCATCAGAGAAACGTTGGCGGCGGGGGATTTCACCGCAGCAACAAATCTTCTGGGTCACGAATACTTCATTATGGGACGCGTGGTTTACGGGCGTCAGCTCGGTCGTCAGCTAAACGTACCCACGGCGAATATTCGATTGCAGCGCTATCGCGCGGCCCTCGAAGGGGTCTACTGCGTGACCGTCGAAGGCATCGCAGGTGCTGTTCGCCACGGTATCGCCAACATCGGGGTTCGACCGACAGTCGATGGCAAGGAGCCGCTCTTAGAGGTGCATGTATTCGATTACACAGGCAATCTATATGGCGACTTAATCAAGGTGACGTTTAAGCAAAAGCTTCGCGAAGAGCAGGCCTTTGACTCGATTGATGCACTCAAAACGCAAATCAATCGAGATATTCAGCAAGCGCGACATTTCTTCGAAGATTGAACTGAAAATCACGTCATGAATCTGCCCTTACAAACACCCGATGATGCTTCCGAGATTGGGGTCTTGGATCCCTGGCGCTGGCGCTGGCTTTTTCTGGTGGTCGGTGTTTTCGCTCTAGATCAGGCCACGAAATGGGTTGTCGTTACCGAGCTGTTTTACGGCGAGCGAATTCAGGTGCTGTCATTCTTTGCCTGGGTGCGATGGCATAACACTGGAGCTGCCTTCTCCTTCTTGGCGGATGCGGGGGGGTGGCAGCGCTGGTTCTTTTTGGGCATTGGTTTCGCTTTTTGTGCCTATATCCTGCGGGAGCTATCGCGCCTCACTCTGGCTGAGCGCTGGATGGGCCTCGTCTATGGCCTGATCATGGGCGGAGCCCTGGGGAATCTCTATGATCGAGCGGTAGACGGCTATGTTGTGGACTTTATTCTGCTGCATTACCAGCAACATATTTTTCCTGCTTTCAACGTCGCTGATTCAGCGCTCTTTTGCGGCGTGGTGATTTGGATCGCCCTGATGATTCAGGAGAGCCGCTCGGCGACGGCAAACCA
>JADHNQ010000064.1 GCA_016779425.1 Pseudomonadales bacterium
GAATCGTGAGATCGTCGCTGACCACGACGTGATCGCGTCACTTTGCTTTTTTGTACTGCCATTTTAACTGTCCTTAACTATAACCTTTACTGTTCTTACCTTGTGTTGCAGGTCCCGTGGCATTTTTGCTCATCGGTTCCTTGCGAACACTTTTCTCACTGCGCAAATTTTTCCCGCGTTGCTTAATCCTGTTCTTTGTCGCCCGCCTGCATCGCGTCTTTCAAACCAGCGAATGGAAAACGTTTCAGGTCTTCCGCGCTCATCTCGTCATCCTCATCATCAACGGCCGCTTCGCCATAGCGCATCTTAGGCATGTGAACACAATCATCGTCTGTACATACGCGCTTTGGCAGGGCCAGCAAGAGTTCGTCCTCTACCAGCTCTACCACGTTTAGATTAGCGCCGCCCACAACTAAGATATCCAAATCGGGGTCTAGTTGGCTCCAGGAGGCGGCTTGCTCCTCATCGAAAGCGATGACACCAGCGAAGTCGCTGTTGACTTGTCGCCAAACGAGCTGTTCGCATCGGTGACAGGCTAGCTGCGCTTCGCAGTGCACTCGACCACTGACCCTGATCCTAGTTTGACCGTCATGATCAAAGCTCAAATCTGCTGCAATCCCTTTCACTGCTTCGCATATATCTGCGAATCGCTGCAGTGAAGCCGCCCCAAGCTCTGTTGCCACCCTTGCCCGCTGTTGTGCAAGCGAGCGATAGGTCGACGACCCTGAAGCGTTGGATTTCATGGCGGCGCAACTATAGGTACCTCTATGCTAGGTGTAAAGTGGTTCGACCCGTATTCATGCCGAGCGCGGCGACACAAGGCGCTGATTTCACGAGAGTTTGTTCCGCGCCACGGCTGACGTCTTTGTCAGCAAGATCAAAACCAACGGAAAGGAGAATGACGATGACTGACCCGTTGATCCTTGGATCCTCTTCCATCTACCGTGCTCAGGCCCTCAAGTCACTTGGCCTATCCTTCACTCAGGTCGCGCCGAGGATTGATGAGACCCCACGCCCATATGAATCGCCCGCGGAGCTAGCACAACGCTTGGCTCGCAGGAAAGCCATCGACATCGCGCAACAGCACGTTGGCGCCGTTGTGATTGGCAGTGACCAAGTAGGATATTGCGCAGGAGAACTCTTGTGCAAACCCGGCACCAAAGCAAATGCCATAAAGTCTCTACGACAAAGCTCCGGAAAGACCGCGATCTTTTTTACAGCCCTTGTCTGCGCCAAACAAATAACCGGTGGCGAGCTGCAAACCTCACTAGATATTTGCAAGACCGAACTCAAGTTCCATGATCTTACCGACGAACAAATCATGAGTTATGTCGAGCGCGACAACCCAATTGACACAGCAGGCGCTTTTAAGGCCGAAAGCCTTGGCATCGCTCTCTTCGAATACATCCGCGCAGACGACCCAAGCGCACTTATCGGCTTGCCACTTATCGCGCTAACTCGTCGGCTCCAGGCTTTTGGCATTGATCCATTGGCGCCCTCTGACTGATCAACCCGATTACTTACTTGCCTCAAGTAGCATCTGGCTCAGTCCTATCGCTTTTCAAGCGCGTCCAGATTTTATTCATGGTTTGTTCCATGGGCGCTGAGACGTCAAGCCGATCCTTGCCCATGGGCACAACCAAGCGCGAGGCATGCAAGCATAGCCGCTCTATCTCTTGACCACTGTTCGCCCCTTGTTTTCTACCGTATTTGGTATCACCCAAGATCGAATGACCCTGGTATTGGGCGTGCACGCGTATCTGATGCGTACGGCCAGTATGCAACGTGGCCTGAAGCAAGGTCGCTTTCGGTGCAGTATCAATAATCTGGAAGTCAGTGCGCGCCAACTGACCTTGTGGATCAACTCGCACCCGGCGCTCGCCCCAATCTGTTACATATCTCAAGAGCCGATGTTGAATTGTGCGAGCTTTTTTTGGCCATCGCTCAGCAACAATCAAGCTGTAGTTCTTCTTCACAGAACGCGCACGAAAAGCCGCCTGTACCTCTTTTAACACGCCGCGTTTTTTACATAACAGCAGACATCCTGAAGTATCTCGATCTAGCCGATGCGCAAGCTCAATGCGAGGCTGATTGCGCATCACTCGAAGAAGCTCGACAACTCCGGCGGCGATAGAACTGCCACCGTGCACAGCGAATCCAGGGGGTTTGTTAATGGCAATCAGATCTTCATTTTCGAATAGAATGCACGCTTCAAGCAGCGCCTGCGTCCGATCATCAAGATGAACGGGCGCCTGGCTTTTGCTAACGAGGGGCGGAATTCTGATTCGATCAGACAACTGCAGGCGATAGGTTTGCTTAACCCTAGAACTGTTCACGCGGATCTCGCCCTTACGCAATATGGCGTAAATTTTTTGCTTTGGTACACCCTTGAACCGGCGCATCAGAAAATTGTCTATGCGTTGACCTACATCATTCTCGTCAGAAATGTCGACAAAGGTGACACTCACTTGGCGCGTTCGCTGTCAAAAAAAATCAAAGGATTGAGGGGCTTAGCATTCACTGTTAACATCCTGCTCCGGATCAGGCGGTACTCGTCGTAACATCCACGTCAAGACCACTGAGGAGCATGTTACTCGAAACCCGTTGGTCATGGAGCATGACCGATAACGCCATCGTAGTTTTCGACTACCGCCGGATGCCGGATCGAATACGATCATCGGTCTTAATGAAAAAGGTTCTGGGCTGACGAACAATATTCGACAGCCCCCGGGGAAGGAATAGGAAAAACACGGAGAAACCAGCGGACAGCGAGTTTCTCATCAATAAAGAACGAACAACGCAAAGAGGAGAGCACTGAGAAAGTGCGGTCGGCCACCTCATCGGTAAACATCACTGCCCACGCATGATTCCAACCGAAGAGCGACGATCAAAGTAACAGACAGATAATTTGCCGATAGACGATGCCGCCAAAAAGCGGCTGGGTTGACCAGAAGCCCGCGTATTAAACAAGAGCAAGAGCAGTCTGTTTACTCACATCCTTGAAAACGCGTCTTGTTTTGTGGCTTAAGATTGCTGGCAGATTTGATGCTGATCCGATCGCCGCGATGCTCAAAACAGACTCGTTAACATGCGACAAAGCCTGAATGGCACATATTGGCGGCTATTCAGCGAGCGCGCGGACTCCCAACAGCATGAGAGTCCGGCAACTTGGTCGGCGGCAGAATTCAAGCTGCTCGCGACGTAAAGAACGAAGACAATTTAATTTGACGCTCAAGGGGCGAACTCGGACACGCTTTTGCCACGGTCCGAACATACAAAATGAATAACGCTGGCATCTGCGTGGACGACTTGCAGTTGGTTAATGAACCAAAATCCCCACAAGACGCTTAGCTAAAATGGCGGTTAACGCCGTTTTTAGATTTCAGTGACCTAGGCTTACTCGACGATCTCCGTGACTAAGCCAGGCGATAAAGAATCGGCGCTTCGCATTTGCCTCGCGACCGATATGAGATAAGGACAGTACAAAGGAAGTACGCGCGAATCCATCCAAGCTTGAAACAACGATTATCATGCGACGAAAGTCTGTATAGATCTGTAAATTTTTGAGCAAGCACTAGCACGAGAAAATCGTCTCGTCATGCGGTGCCCCGTGATGATTCCCCAAGCCTCCTTCGATGTGTCTGAACACTGACCTCTAACATTTTACTCCCCTTCTGCGTCCTGTAACGACACGAGCCATGGCATGCCAAATTGGCTGACTCGTTGTCTTAGGACGAAATATGAAAAGAATGCTCATTAACGCTACCCAATCCGAGGAAGTTCGGATTGCCCTGGTTGACGGTCAAAAACTCTATGATCTCGATATTGAAAACGCTGCCCGAGAGCAAAAAAAGGCGAGTATCTACAAAGCCAAGGTGACCCGCGTGGAGCCAAGCCTTGAAGCCGCTTTTGTGGACTTTGGCTCTGAGCGCCATGGCTTTTTGCCCCTAAAAGAAATTTCCAAAATCTATTTCAAAAAGGGCGCAAGTCAACGCGCCCCCATTCAGGAACTGGTAAAAGAGGGCCAAGAAATTCTGGTTCAGGTCGAAAAAGAAGAGCGCGGCAACAAGGGTGCTGCTCTCACCACATTCTTAAGCCTCGCCGGCCGATACATGGTTCTCATGCCCAATAACCCTCGAGCTGGAGGAATCTCACGGCGCATTGAGGGCGAGGAGCGTGATCAGCTACGCGCAGCAATGGCAAAACTCGAAATTCCCGAAGGCATGGGCGTGATCGTAAGGACCGCAGGCGTCGGCAGAAGCGCAGAAGAACTGGAGTGGGACTTAAATTACCTGTTACAGGTATGGCATGCGATTCAAAACGCCGAGCAGGACGAGCCTACACCGTCGCTGCTGTATCAAGAAAACAGTGCGGTTCTGAGAACGATCCGCGACAACCTGCGAGCCGATATCGGTGAGGTTCTTGTCGAAGGCGAAGAAGCTTACGCTGAAGCATCGGCTTTCGTAGCCCAAGTGATGCCGAACTACTCCTCGAAACTGAAGACCTATAGTGATTCGATTCCGCTCTTCAGCCGGTATCAAATCGAAAGTCAGATCGAGACCGCTTTTGAGCACACGGTAAAACTTCCCTCTGGCGGCAGCATCGTCATAGATCCCACTGAGGCGCTGGTATCAATCGATATCAACTCGGCACGAGCCACCAAGGGACATGACATCGAGGAAACCGCTACCAACACCAATTTGGAAGCGGCTGACGAAATTGCACGGCAGCTTCGTATTCGCGATATCGGCGGCTTGGTGGTCATCGACTTTATTGACATGATCAACCCTTCAAATCAGCGCGCTGTTGAATCCCGTATGCGCAAGGCGCTGGAATCCGACCGCGCGCGGATTCAAACCGGTCGAATATCCCGTTTCGGACTCATGGAAATGAGCCGGCAACGACTGCGACCGTCCTTAGAGGAAATCAGCACAGGGCTCTGCCCAAGGTGCAATGGTCAAGGGCGCATTCGCGACACTCGATCACTGGCGTTAGCAATATTACGGGTCATGGAAGAGGAAGCGCTGAAGGAAGGCAGCAGCGTCATACGAGTGCAGGTACCACTGTCGATTGGCGCATTTCTGCTAAATGAGAAGCGCAGTGATTTGGCCGAAATAGAGAACCGTACCGGTACTCATATGGTGATTATTCCAAACACAAATCTGGAAACCCCGCACTATTTGGTTGAGCGACTGCGTAGTGATCAAGCAGAAAACGAGGGAGAGATTCCTAGCCACGTCCTCTCTGAATTGGCAAATCAAGCGCAGCAGCAAGAGCTTCCCGTTGAATCGCAGCCGCCCGCGAAGAAAGAGGCGGCTGTAAAACCTCAGTTTACATCCGTGCCCCCCGCGCCGGTTGAGGCCAAACCCACTGAGAGCAAACCAGCAGCGAAAAAAACCGGGCTGTTCGCCCGCTTAGCCACTGCATTGTTCTCTGATAAGCCAGTAGTAGAGGACAACGACAAAGACAGCCGAAACAAATCGCGTCAATCGCGATCCAAGCGGGAGGACGAAAACAGAAGCCGACGACGTGGCAGGAATTCTGAGCAATCTCGGGAGGACCGAGAAAACCGCTCAGATCAGAACGGCGAACGTTCACGCAACCGCCGTCAGAAAAACCCTGAAGGCAACGGGAAAACCCAGGAAAGAGAGCAAAATCAAGGCGCCCAAAGACAGGCTGACGCCACCACGGACACCGAAGAAAAAAGTAGTCGCCGCGGCCCCAAACGAGAAGACAGACGAGAAGACAGACGCCGAGGCGATCGAAAACGAGATGGGGAAAAGCCACGAGCGAATGGTGAATCAAATCGAGCGCATCAGAACATAAGCCGAATTGATCAAACCGATGAGGAATTCACTGCAATTGACCCCTTGGAGCGCCAACCATCTGAGCAGACGCTCGCAGAAAGCAAGCGTGAGCCGAGGCGAGATCGAAGCGCGCCGCCAAGAAAGTCTGCGCCGATGCAATCAGCGGTGGCCCGTGCTGATAATCCTGGAGCTGTGGTTGTCGAGGAAACACCGCGCAAGGCGCCAGCGATAGTTGAGCCTGAGCCCAGGCCAGCTCGAGCAGCCAACGATCCGCGAAATCGCGGTAAAGCAGATGCCGATGACGAGGTGGAAACCGTCGCGCTGCTAGAAGAAGGCAACCCGGACGCCGCAACACCTGAAGTAGATCCTCCCGCAGCGGAAGGCGAAACGTCGCAGGCGCCTGAGCTGATGCTCGAGGCCTCGAGTGCAGACGAGACAACTGATGCGCCTGAACACGAGACTGTCGCGATTGATGCGAAGCCTGCCGATGCCAGTGTGGATGCAGACGCAGATGCCGATATTGACAGTAATCCAGATGAAGACCCGACTGCGGCATTGGGTGCTACAGCAGCCTTAACCGACCTCGATTCAGAACTCGAACATACTCAAACAAAACCAGCGCCAGACGATTCATCACTCCCGGGGAATACGGTTAGTCATGATCCAGAGCCCAATGAAAAGTCAGAAAAAGAAGCAGATGAAGGCGCTGCGCAGGACGCGGTCGTTGAACTCGCAGCTGAACCAGCAAGAACTATGCGCCCGTCCAGAGCTGCAAACGATCCCAGAGAGGTAAAGAGACGGGAACGCGAGGCCGCTCTCAGGGCACAGGGTGTATCAATTGCTAGTAGCTCAAACTCTCAAGATACGACCGAGGGTTCTAGCTCCAGCTGAATCTGAAATTGCTCAGCGACGCTTTGCCGAACCTCTTGGGCAAATTCCAAGAGGTTCGACGCAGAAGCCTGACCATAATTCACAAGCACCAGGGGCTGATGGGGCCAACAGCCCACATCGCCCCTGCGTTTACCCTTCCAGCCTGCACGATCAATCAGCTGAGCCGCTGATACTTTGTATCCCTTGTCAAACTTGTAGGGACGGACCGAGCGCGCCTCAAGCCGCAGCGCGGTATCGGCGTCGATCACTGGATTCTTAAAGAAGCTGCCGGCATTTGGATATTCTTGAGGGTCAGGTAGCTTTGCAAGGCGTATCGCCGCAACGGCGTTAGCCACTTGTCCTGGCGAAGGCAGTTTGCTCTTCGATGTTCCCGCCTGGAACGGCTCCAACTCAAAAAACGCAGCAAGCTCGGCATAGGACAGATTTACGTCAGGACGGCGATTCAGACGAAAAGTCACGCTCAGAATCACCGGTGCGTTTGCGGCAGACGTTAATCGCGCCTTAAAAATACTGTCTCTATACCCAAAAGCGCAGTCTTCGGCGGGCATTTCGCACACGATCTGGTTCGCTTCCATTACCGTCACGGATTCAATAAGTTGCGCTACTTCAACACCATAAGCACCAATGTTTTGAATAGGTGCCGCCCCGACCGAGCCAGGTATCAGGGACAAATTTTCCAGTCCGAACCAGCCCTGCGAGAGAGTTTCCTCAACCAGCTCGTGCCAGTTTTTGCCCGCCCCTACCTTGATCCTGACAGACTCGTCGTCTCGGGACAGTAGGGCTACGGACGCATCTTTGACGTAACAGACAAGCCCTGCGACCTTGGGCATGAGCACAACATTTGAACCCTCGCCAAGACAGCGAAGCCGAATACCGGCGTTTTCGGCGTGGAATATTGCTTCCTTGGCATCGGCAAGGGATGTTAAGTCCACAGCAGCAACAGCGGTCGCGGCAAGGTTCAAGGTGTTCGGCAGGTGGCGCTGCGCGATGGTCATGCGGAAATTTGCCGAAAAGTTAAATTAATTCTCAGGCCGCAGTTTTTTTTGGTTGCGCGCAGACAATGTCGTTGACGACCATCGAATAGCAGCAGCGAGCCCTCACCTAGCTCAAGATTGGTCTGATGTCTCGCTGCACCACTCTGCCCCAGATCCGATTCTTCATTTGCCGCAGCATGTTCGAGGCAGAATCGGCGAGGCGCGCCCAGACTGAGAGAAGCAATCAGCGAGGAACACCCTTTCTCATCGTCGCGATGCCAACCCATGTATTCCGACCCATCGGCATATCGATTCATCAGCACGAAGTTAAAGCCTTGGCCTGTAGCGGACTCAACGTCCTGTCGAAGTTTCTGCAGAACATCTGGCCAACCCTGGGTGGTGTGATCTATACCCGTGTAGCGATAGTTGAGTCCTGGGGCGCCAAACCAAGCTAATGACCGCGGAGCTTCGACCTGACGACCAAAAATCGGGAACGTCTCGCGCTGCCATCTCAACCAGTCGGCACATTCAATTTTCTGTAGCCAGTCGCGAGCTTGGGCAGGCGACAAAAAACCTTCTATGAATCGCATTCATGAATCCAAAAGTGCCCGAATCCGGGGAGGCGCTAGGGTATACTAGGCGTATTTTCACAACCAATGGAAGGTAAGATAGTGAACATTGAGGGAAAAGTAGCGGTTATTACTGGCGGCGCATCGGGTCTAGGTAGAGCCACCGCTGAGATGATTATCGCAAACGGGGGAAAAGTCGCGATTCTTGACCTAAACGAAGATCTGGCAAAGGCAACCGCCAGCGAGTTGGGAGACGCCAAAGCCTATCAGGTGAACGTGACCGACGACGAGTCCGTTAGCAGTGCTATCGACAAAATCGCTGAAGATTTCGGCGCCATACACATCAACGTAAATTGTGCAGGCATTGGCGCTGCGTCACGCACCGTCGGCCGCGAAGGCGCTCTAGATATCGCCAAGTTCAATTTCATTGTCCAAGTAAATCTTATCGGCACCTTTTCCGTTCTCAGCAAGTGCGCGGCGATCATGCAGGTCAATGAGCCTGAGGGCGAAGCACTGGAACGAGGAGTGGTCATCAACACGGCCTCTGTTGCCGCGTTCGATGGTCAAATCGGCCAGGCCGCCTACTCCGCCAGTAAGGCTGGTGTAGCCGGCATGACATTGCCCATCGCCCGCGATCTATCCCGACAGGGCGTTCGTATCTGCACCATCGCACCGGGTATTTTCAGCACACCCATGATGGCGGGAGCTCCAGACCAAGTACGCGACCCCCTTATAGACATGGTTCAGTATCCGAAACGACTGGGACTGCCACCGGAGTTCGCTTCATTGAGCAAACAAATCGTAGAAAACCCCTATTTGAATGGCGAAACCATTCGCTTAGACGGCGCGATACGTATGGCACCCAAGTAAGGGCGCGAGGAACTCGGGGTTCAGGTGTCAAAAAGCGCCTGAACTCTTGCCAAATCGTCGGGCGTATCGACGCCGCCGGGTACCTTTTCCGTCGCCTGAATGACCAAAAGCGGATAACCCGCCTGTAACCAACGCATCTGCTCCAGCATTTCTAGCTGCTCCAGGGTTGATGGACCCAAGGCGATAAATCGGCGCAGCCCCCCCACTCTGAACGCGTATATGCCGACATGCCTCGAGGCAGTCTCTGGCACCGAGCGGCCCCAGGTTTCGCGAGGGTAGGGAATGGGCGAGCGAGAAAAAAGCATTGCTAAGCCCCGATCATTGCAAACAACCTTCACGACGTTAGGATCAAGGTAGTCGTCTAGCGACTCTATGGGTTCAGACAATGTTGCCATGGGCATGTCTGGGTGTTGTCGCATTCCCTCACTGAGCTGTTCGATCACTGTCGGGGGTACCAAGGGTTCGTCACCCTGGACGTTGATCACCACATCGTCATCGGACCATCCATATCTTTCAGCCACCTCCATGACGCGGTCCGAGCCGGAAATATGGTCAGCACGCGTCATTTGCACGGCAAT
>JADHNQ010000065.1 GCA_016779425.1 Pseudomonadales bacterium
TTCGGGCCTGCCCATACCAGTGCTGCGCGATTGAACTTCTATCCGGCGCAAGATCCCGTGCCCGCCGCTGAACGCGAGTCGGTCACACCGCTGGGTGATATGGCCTTGCATCATCACACCGATCCCGGCGCAATTACGCTGCTGTTACAGGACGATTGCGGCGGCCTGCAGGCACAATCGCGAGCTCACGGCTGGATCGATGTGCCGCCATTGGAAGGAGCCATCGTGGTAAACATCGGTGATGTCCTGCAGGTTTGGACCAATGATCGTTGTATCGCGGGCGTGCACAGGGTGGTGCCGATTACCAGTCCACGAGGGCGCTTTAGCATCCCATTCTTTTATCAACCCAAGGTCGATGCGATCGTTGAACCATGGTTGGCCGCAGCGGAAGCTCCGCGTTATAGGGCCTTCTCATGGCAGGAGTATATTCGGGGTCGAGTGACCGACAACTACTCGGACATTGGCGAAGAGGACATTCAAATCGACCGATACAAGGTAGCCTAGTTGCGGGCTACGCCCTTGTCTTACCCCTGTGACATACACCCACCTACTCTTTGACCATGATGGCGTATTGGTCAATACCGAGCCGCTATATATGCAGGCTATTCAGGAGCAGCTGGCAAGCATTGGGATAGAACTAAAAGAAGTCGATTACATTCAAAATATGGCCATTGGTGCTGACCCTTGGGCCTTGGCTCGGGTTGCTGGCTGTGACGAAAACGCGGTTGATCGATTGCGCAGCGCGCGAGACGCGCGGTATCAGGAGTTGTTAAGCACTCGCCCCATTTGGATCCCCGGCGTAGATGACGTTATCTGCGAGCTTGCCGAGCACTTCCAGCTGGCCATTGTGACTACCTCACGAGACCAAGATTTTGATCTTATCCACGGGCTCGGCGGTTATCCCAGAACTACCGCGACGCCGGATGTGGTTCGTCATATGGAGTTCATTCTCAAGCGATCCCACTACCAAAACAGTAAACCCGACCCTGAACCATACCTGTTGGCTTTGTCTCGCTTTGGCATAGAACCTAGCAAGGCCCTGGTCATCGAGGACTCTGAGCGCGGCCTGCGTTCAGCGGTGGCCGCGGGCATCGACTGTGCGGCGGTGTATCACGCCTTTACCGTGGACCAAGATTTGACTGAGGCGAGGTATCGATTTGGGGATTTAGGCGAGTTGAAACATTTTCTGCTTGGATGAATCCGCCTGCTGATCAGCAGAGTTAGTAGAAGTCGTCGAGCTCTGGCGCGGGGGCGAAATACACCAGTGCCGTGATGACCAAGGCCACCAAAATGAGAAAAAATAGGGCTGCTACTGCTCTGTGCTCGGTAATCTCCTGGCCATCAGCGCCGCCATCGAGATGTTTTTTGCCATGGAACATGGCCTGAACTAGCCGCTCTTTAAGGCCCCAGGTATGCCAACTGACCGCAGCCAGATGCAGCACTAGGGCAATTTGTATCATGGTAAAGAAGCGGTGGTGCCAGCCTGCTAACGCGTCTGCAGTACTACTACTTACCACGCTGCTGTAGGGGCCGGCATAAAATATGTCGTCGCTAATGAACAGACCCGAGGTGGCCTGTAGGCCGATCAAAGTAACGATCAGAACGCTGGCCCAGCCCCCCAACGGGTTGTGACCGGCCGAAGATGGATTGGAGCCGATATTTTTGAGATAGCGCAACAGGCCCATGGGCGAAACGACAAAGGAGACATAGCGTGAGTGCAGTGTGCCAAATACACCCCAAATCAAGCGGAACAGCACAAGGGCCAGGGCGGTATAGCCGAAATAAAAGTGGGTCTGTGTCCACTCGAATCCCGCCTCGGCGGTAATCCAGCTCCCGGCTAGACAAATGACCAACGCCCAGTGCCACAGTCGAAGTGGTAGATCCCAAATCAATAGGGCGCGCTGGTCAGTCGTCATAATGGTCGACCAAGGGTCTGTCTAGTTTTTCTGTCGATAGCTGTCGTGACAGCTTTTGCAGGATGAACCTAAGGCGCCGAAGGCTTTCATAGTAGCTCCGCGGCCTTCAGCTGTGGCCGCTACCAAGGCTTCTGCACGCTCTGCGGTGGTCGCCGCTTTAGCGCTGAAGTCGTCGTAGTCTGCCCAGATATCTGCCTTTGCTTCGGTGGGAAGACCGCTGGCGCTGGTATCCATCGCAAACATATCTGGGATCATTGTCGCTAGTTGAGCGACCTTGCCTGCGTTTTTTTCAATGAGCGCCGCATCGTATGGAATTTGCCCCTTGGCCATGCCCACAATCGGGCCAAAATATTGGGCGACCACCTCCAGCAGGCCTTGGCGCGCATCAATGGTTTTTTGCGTGCGCTCATCGGCCCAACTGGTGCCTGCAAGGCTTAGGAGCAAAGAAAATATCACAGCGATACGAAACATGGTGTTGCCTCTTTTAGTGGATAACCTACAACCAGAAGATACTCTGCTCTGGTGGCCTGCGCGATACCTGTCGATAAACTTTAAAGAGAGGTTGGGTCTTGATCCACCGTTGAGCTTGCCTGAGAGTTGCAAACGTAGAAGTAGACAAATTCATTGAGGAGTGAGGGTAGATGTCTGATGCCATAACGATCCACGGTAGCTGTCACTGTGGCGACATTACGTTTCAGGCCGAAGCAAATCCCGCTCGGGTTGTCATTTGCCACTGCACGGACTGTCAGAAAATGTCCGGCGGGCCCTATCGCAGTATTGTTCAAGTGAAAGAGGATGAGTTCATGCTGCTCAGCGGTGAGCCCAAGCCCTACTTCAAAGTAGGCGACAGCGGTAACCGGCGTGAACTGGGTTTCTGCGCTAACTGCGGCTCGCATCTATGGGCGACTTCGGTGGTAGAGGATGTACCCAAGGGACAGCGGATGTTGGGTATTCGTACCGGACTGCTGGATGAAGTCGCCCAGCTCGCGCCACGATCCCAAGTGTGGTGCCAATCTCGTGTGCCTTGGGCAGACGATATCTCCAGCTTACCCGGCACTGCGCGGCAGCCCTAAGTGACAGGTGCGCAGCGCTTTCCGATGACAATACTGTATAGCTTCAGACGTTGTCCCTACGCCATGAGGGCGCGCATGGCATTACTGATCGAAGGCACAACGCTCGAGCTGCGCGAAGTATTGCTGCGCGACAAGCCGCCGAGCATGTTGGCGTTATCGCCAAAAGGTACGGTGCCAGTGCTACAGACCGCAGCCGGTGACGTTATCGATGAAAGCCTGGATATCATGTGCTGGGCGATACCCGCCGAGAGCCAATGGTTTTCCCTGGCAGATCGAGAACAACAGCTCGAGCAGGCTCGATCCTTTGACGACACATTTAAACCTCAACTCGATGCCTACAAATACCATCGTCCCGGCGCTGCCCGCTCTCGTGAAGCATATCGTGAATTAGCGGCTGGGCTTCTGGATGAGTTTGAAGTGAACCTGCACAACTACGACTACCTGCTGGGATCTCAGCCGCAATTTTTAGACCTTGCCGTTATGCCCTTTGTGCGTCAGTTTGCAGCGGTGGACCGGCGGTGGTTTGACACGCAGCATCGACAAGGCTTGCGCCGCTGGTTAGATCGGTGGCTAGCTGACCCGCTATTTACAGGAATGATGACTAAGTACCCGCAATGGCAAGAGGGTTCTTCGGGGGAAGTATGGCCGAGCAGATAGCGCACGCCAGCTTGAATATTTGATGGGGGAGAAGAAAGAATGCAGAAATGGATCACAGGATTATTGGGTTCAATTGGGGCGGTACTGCTTGCGGCGGCGGTTGCCTGGGCGGGCTCCGATCAGGGCATCCTTTACAATGATCTATCAGTGTTTGTCTGGTGCGGCGTTTTTGCCTTCGCCGTACAGTGGTTGATTTTTATTCATGCTTGGTTGGCCCAAACTGAGCATTTTTTTGATCTCACAGGATCGCTGACCTATATCGTCTTGGTTCTAGCTGCCTGCTATCTCAGCGAGGCGTTCGATATTCGATCCTTGGTGATCGTTGGCTTGGTCCTGATTTGGGCGCTCCGGCTGGGGCCATTTCTCTTTTTCCGCATTCAAAAGGCGGGGGAAGACCGTCGGTTTCGCAGCATCAAAGTGTCGTTTCCGACATTCTTCATGACTTGGACGCTTCAGGGTGCCTGGGTGTTCGTTACCGTCAGTGCCGGTCTTGGAGCCATAACATCAAGCAACAAAGTCGCGCCTGAGCTGGCTTTCTATCTGGGTCTCGCGATGTGGATTGCAGGTTTCGCCATTGAGGTCATCGCCGATCGGCAAAAGACCGCATTTCGCGCAGACCCAGCGAACGCTGAAGCGTTTATTACGACTGGGCTGTGGGCTTGGTCCCGGCACCCTAATTATTTTGGTGAGATCTTGCTCTGGGCTGGTATCGCGGTCATCGCGGTACCCACCCTACAGGGCAATCAGATTTTCTTGTTGCTATCGCTGATTTGGGTTGTCGTTTTGCTAACGGCTATCAGTGGTGTTCGAATGCTCGAGGGCCGCGGCAAAAAACGCTGGGGCCATGACCCAGAGTATATTGAATACATGAAGCGCACACCCATGCTGATGCTTTGGCCACCGCGCAAACGCCGCTAGTTTGCGCGATGTAACGCCCTGCTTGCGCTAAAGGTTTTGGCCACCGTCGATGGAGACCGTTTGGCCGGTGATCCAATAAGCGCGAGCAGACAGCAAAAACGCAATCACCTCGCCAACCTCCTCCGGTTCGCCCATCCGCCCAAACGGGATACTGGCTAAGGCGCCATCGTACATGGCTGGGGCATGCTGTTTCGCTTGATCCCAGACACCACCAGGAAATTCGATAGAGCCGGGGGCGACACAGTTCACTCGAATATGGTCTGGCGCCATATTCTTTGCATGGGTCTGAGTCATTTGAATCACGGCAGCTTTCACCGCTCCGTAGGCCGCGGAACCCGCAGAAGCGCCAATGCCTGAGATAGACGACACATTCACAATGGCTCCCTTGCTGGCTTTCAGCGCATCGGTTGCTGCCCAAGTACAGCGCACCACACCCATAACATCGATGTCGATTCCTCGAGACCAGCTTTCCTCGTCATCTGAATTGCCGAAACCGCTGGGGTTATTTACTAAACCATCGATACCTCCCAGGGCATCTTCGGCTGCCGCGACATAGGCCTTGATTTGTTCCGCGTCGGCGATGTCGCAAATTGCCCCATGAACTTGCGTGCCATGTTTTTGCAGATCCTTTACCGCCGCATCGAGACTTTGCTGAGTGCGACCGCAGATGGATACGTTGGCACCCTCTGCTGCGCAGGCGGCTGCCGCGGCGAGCCCAATACCCCGGGTGCCGCCGGTCACGATAATGTTCTTGTTCTGTAGGCCTAGATCCATGGGGTTTCCTTTTTCAGTAACTTAAGCATCGGGCTTGATTGCCAGGGTTGCCATCGAGGTGGGCATATAATCATTTAAAGGGGTGGCTTGGGTATCCCAGTGATCCTCGTAGAATCCTGCCAGCAGCAGCCCCGCATCCAGTTGACCTGCAATCTGAGACTGCAGGCTATGCGAAAACTCCAGGGCCTGACCCTCGGCCTGTCGCTTCTTGATCTCGGCGTCACTTAGCTGCTCTGTATCGGCAAAGGGCAGCGAGAATCGCACCTGCATGGGACCGCCTCGATCTAAATCGTCATGGTCGAACAAATAAAAATCTGGATTCATAAAACCGCTGAGCAAGCGCCCGCCGGGTCGCAGTATGCGCGCACAATGTTTCCACACCGGCAGAATATGTTCCGAGAAGACGTTGGATACCGGGTGAAAAATGAGGTCAAAGCTCTCGTCATCAAACCGCGATAGATCTGCCATATCGCCCTGCTCATAAGCGATGTCCAAACCGTCACGCTGCGCCACGTACTCATCCTTAGCAAGCTGTGCGGGAGAATTGTCAAAACTGGTCACCTGCGCTCCTGCCGCAGCGAATAGCGGAACCTGCTGTCCGCCCCCGGACGCGAGTCCCAGTAAGTCCTTACCTCCTATATCGCCAAACCATTCCCGAGGCACTGGCTTGGTGGGGGTAAGAATCACCTGCCAGTTTCCGGCCCTCGCCCCGGCAATCTCATCGGAAGAAACCGGCTTAACCCAGGGGCTTTCGGCTTGATTTGACTGGTTATCCCACGCCACTTGATTGTGTTTAACGATGTCCATGCGTTTTAACCTGCGGGATTTGGCAGCCGACGAATCTGCTGAAAGAAAATGATCAGTGCGGCGATGGTCAGTATGGCAGCTACCCAAAACGCACTGCCCGGCAGATAGACCGGAGCGCTGTCTGATGTGAAGTAGGTGAACGTTTGAGTAAGCAGCAAGGGGCCGACGATCATGGCGATACTGCTCATACTCGCCATGATGCCCTGAAGCTCACCCTGGCTGTCAGCGCTTACCTGATTAGACAAGATGCTGTTAACCGATGGACCGGCAAGCCCCCCCAAAGATGACACGCCACACCAAAAATACAGCGCCGCCGAACTGCCTGCTGTTGCGACCCCGATAAAGGCGATAATGGTCGCGGTGACGCCAAAGTAAGCACAGCGCACAGGCCCAAATTTAGGAATCACCACCCGCAGCAATCCACCTTGAACAATCACCGACATCACGCCGACAAAGGCCATGGAAAGACCGACGTCTAGCGGCGTCCATGCAAACTTCTCAATGGTGTAGAAATTCCAGTTGGACGGCCAAATGTGATGGCCAATGTTGTTGAGAAAGACCGCAAAAACAAGCCCGATAAGCAGCGGGTACTTGCGTAGCTGAGTTAGCGCCCCCCAGGGGCTGGATCGGCTTAACTCAAAGGGACGACGATTTTCTGGCGCAAGGGTTTCGCGGAAAAAAATCAAGCCGTAGAGGGTGTTAATGAAGGCAAGGCTCGCTGCAATGAAGAAAGGGGCGCGTAAATCCCAAGCACCGATAATGCCGCCAAGGGCGGGCCCCACAATAAACCCCAAACCAAAGGCCACCCCAAGTAAACCAAAATTTTGTGCCTTATCCTCGGGAGTACTGACATCGGCAATCAGTGCATTGGCGATCGCATAGGTGGCGCTGGTAATACCCGTAAGCAGTCGGCCCAAGAACAACATCCACAGCGCCGTGGCGAAACCCGACAGTAAGTAAGCGCCTCCGTAGACAAATAGAGAAAGCACCAGCAAGGGTTTGCGTCCGTAGGCATCGCTTAAATTACCGAGCATTGGCGCGAACATGAAGTTGGTTACCGCATAGCTAAATATCAGATAACCGCTGAGCGCAGAGGCATCGGACAGAGAGACATCGCCAATAAGCACGAGGAATTCTGGCAGCACAGGCATGATGACGCCGAAACCTACGGTGTCCAAGAATACCGTGATGGTGACGAAGGTCAGGGCATGTCGTTTGTGCATGAGCTAGCTCTCAGCAGGGTTTAGAACTTTGGCATGATCCTCTACCGAAGCCGGAGCCATCAGTCGCTGTTGCTGAGGTGATGCATCGGGATAGTGCTGTAGATTGTAGGGTACTTTTGCCCAGCTGGAATGCGGCGGACTGTATTTATAGAGCAGGGCTCTGCGTTCTTGTGAACCTCGCCACGCTGCCGTGCCATGGATTAGGGCCTCGGTGAAAATGAGCACGTCGCCAGCGCGCAGCTCGGGTTGAATCACATAGTCTGGCCGATATTCCTGCTTGAGCACTTCCCTGGGTACCGCGTCGATGAAGTTGGTTTTGTGGCTGCCGGGAATGCAGACGAAGCCACCATCGCCAGGTTCTGCATCATTTAATACCCAAGTTGCCACCATCAGACCATTGCGTATGACGCCATCGTGATAGTGATACCAGTGATCACTCTCATAGCGCATAGGGCCGCCGTGAATGTTCTGTCCATCGGCCCCAGAGCGCATAAAAATGCAGTAATCATGATCGGCGCGAAGACGAGGCCCAATGAGTTCAACAAGATATGGCAGCACGTCAGGGTGATCTATCAAGTTCAAAAACTCGCTGCCCCAGCGGCTTATGGCCTCTGTTCGCCGGAAGGCGCCATCCCCAGGCTGCCTTGGCCAAGCGGTATCGCTTAGCTGGGAAAGAACAGTGCACTCGGCTCGCGTCAGCACGCCGGGAAGCACGATGAACCCCTGTAAATCGAATCGAAATTTCTCTTCTTCTGTGAACATCAACGTCCTCTGCACAATTGCTGATTTGGCCGCTAGCGCGTTATGTTAGCCGAGTAGTCATGAAGGAGTCTTGGGTAGTGGATTATTTGTTAGATCGCGACTGGAACCAGCCGGTGCGTTATCCGGACCCGGCGGTGGAAGTGCTGGATTCGAGATTTCGACAATATGTGTTGGGCAGCGCTGCGCTTGAGCGCCTTTGGACTGGTGGGCGTTGGACCGAGGGCCCTGTTTGGTTTGGTGACCAGCAGCGCCTGCTTTTTAGTGACATTCCCAATGACCGTATCATGGCCTGGTCGGCGATCGACGCCTCGACAAACGTGTTTCGTCATGGCGCGAACTATGCCAATGGCAATACTCGTGACCGGCAAGGAAGGCTGGTTACCTGTGAGCATGGGCGCCGGGTAACGCGTACTGAAATTGATGGGTCGATCACAGTGCTACTCGACACTTTTGAAGGCAAAAAATTAAACGCACCCAATGATGTGGTAGTTCATCCCGACGGCAGCATTTGGTTTACCGATCCTGGCTATGGCAGCCTCGGCCATTATGAAGGACACAAGGGCGATCTAGAGCTGCCTACTCGCGTCTATCGCATCGACGGTAATACCGGCGACGCGACCGTTGTCGACGACACGCTGGAAAAACCAAACGGCTTAGCGTTTTCGCCAGACTTCAAAATTTTGTACGTCAGCGATACGGGGGTTTCTCACAAACCCGGTCACCCCAGACAGATTCATGCCTTTGACGTGACGGATCAACACAGATTAACGAATCACCGCGTGTTCTGTGACCTTGGGGCTGCCGTGCCCGATGGTTTTCGGGTGGACGTGGATGGCAACATTTGGAGTAGTGCGGGATGGGCAGGTGCCGCCGAAGATGGGGTGCACGTATTTGCGCCAGACGGTGACAAGATCGGCGCGATTCACACGCCTGAGGGCATATCAAATCTTTGTTTCGGCGGAGAGAAGCGCAACCGGCTGTTGATGACCGGTTCACAATCGATCTACAGCCTATACACTGAAGCGCAAGGTATGCCTTACGCCTAGCCGCAGATCTCAAAACCCAATCCTAAGAACCACACTGAGTAGGGACTATTCGCGCAGGTAGTGCTCTAACCCTTCCAATGACTGCTCGCCTGCCTCTAATCGTGCGATGGTTTGCAGGTGCACTTCGTCTGGCCCGTCATAAATGCGAAAGGCACGTGCCTTTCCAAACGCCCTCGCCGCCGGTGTGTCACCGGTAACGCCGCGGGCACCAAACAGCTGTATGCATCGGTCAGCAATGTCTTGGTAGATCTTTGCGACAGCGACCTTGATCATCGAAATCTGTTTGCGTGCCGCCTTATTGCCAGCGGTATCCAGCAAGTGGGCGGCTCGCTGCACAAGCAGCCGGCACTGGTCGAGCTCTATGCGCGACAAACTAATCGCCGCTTGGGTGGAACTGTACTCATCAATACGC